>NZ_JBHVIV010000002.1:0-65921 GCF_042799475.1 Kitasatospora sp. NPDC057692
AGCGGGAGCGCCGGCCACCGCTTCGCCGACCGGTCCGCGGCCGGTCTGCTCGCCGTCCGCCCGCCCGGCGCCCGGCCGCGCGCCGCCGGTGGCCGCACCCTCCTCGCGGGGCGTCTCGTCCTCGCCGCCCGCCGTGCTGCTCTCGTGCACTTCCGGCCCTTCAGCCTTGGTGGTGGTCGGATTTCGCCGGGGTGGCGCCCGCCGCGTGCGCGGAAGCCAGCCGTCGGATGAAGTCCTGGGCGGCCGCGAATATTTCCGCCGCGTCGTGGTCGAGCGTCGCGACGTGGTAGCTGCGCTGGCACAGCCGCTCCGTCACGTCGGTCGAGGATATCCGGGTGAGCACCAGCTCGGAGTTGGCCGCGGAGACCACGTGGTCCTGCGGGCTGCGGAAGAGCAGCACCGGCTGGGTCACCTGGGGCAGCCGCGCCTGGACGTCCTTCCACAGCCGGGCCAGCGACCAGGCGGCGTGCAGCGGTGTGCGGTCGTAGCCCAGCTCGACCGCGCCGGGCCGGGCGATGTCGTTGGCGACCCCGGGCAGGCTCGGGAGGAGGTGGCGCAGCACCGGCAGAATGACACTCGCGGGGTTGTCCGAGCGCACCGACGGGTTGACCAGCACCAGTCCGGCGACCGCCGGACCGTGCACCGCGGCCAGCCGCAGCGCCAGGCCGCCGCCCATCGACAGCCCGACCACGAACACCCGCTCGCACTCCGCGGACAGGGCCAGTAGCTCCCGCTCGACCTCGGCGTACCAGTCCTCCCAGCGGGTCGGCTGCATGTCCTCCCAGCGGGTGCCGTGGCCCGGCAGCAGCGGCAGCGCGACGGTGTACCCGGCGGCGGCGAGGTCCTCCGCCCACGGCCGCAGCGACTGCGGCGAGCCGGTGAACCCGTGGCAGAGCAGGACGCCCACCGGCCCGCCCCGGTGGCGGTACGGTTCGGCGCCGGGCAGCAGCGGCATGGCGGACTCCTTCGCGGGCGAGGACGCTGGAGGGTGGCGCTGGTACGGACGAGGGCGTGCGGGGCGGCTCGGTGCGGGCGGCTGCGGAATTCGCATCGTCCCACGGGCCCGCCCGCTGCGTACACCCCCGCCGGGAAGCCGGTCCGACGGCCCGTCACCCCGGGGGCGGGACACCCCGGCGGGGCGGGGCGGGGCACGGGCGGCCACCGCGGGGCATTAGGATCGACCGGTCCGCAATACAGGAGGCCCGGGTTGTTCTACCGACTGATGAAGATGATCGTCGCGCCGCTGCTGCGGATCTTCTTCCGGCCGTGGATCGAGGGTGAGGAGAACATCCCCACCGAGGGTGCCGCGATCATCGCGAGCAACCATCTCTCCTTCTCGGACTCCTTCTTCTTCCCCGCGCTGATCAAGCGCCGGGTGACGTTCATCGCCAAGGCCGAGTACTTCACCACGCCGGGCATCAAGGGCCGGCTGACCGCCGCCTTCTTCAAGGGCGTCGGCCAGCTCCCGGTGGACCGCTCGGGCGTGCGCGGCGCCGGCGAGGCGGCGATCCGCTCGGCGATCGCCGTGCTGGACCGCGGCGAGCTGTTCGGCGTCTACCCGGAGGGCACCCGCTCGCCCGACGGCAAGCTCTACCGGGGCAAGGTCGGCGGCCTGGCCCGCGTCGCGCTGGCGACCGGCGCGCCGGTCATCCCGGTCGCGATGATCGACACCGAGAAGGTGCAGCCGCCCGGCCAGGTGGTCCCGAACTTCGGCATCCGCCCGGGCATCCGGATCGGCCGCCCGCTGGACTTCTCCCGCTACCACGGCATGGAGAACGACCGCTTCATCCTCCGTTCGGTGACGGACGAGGTGATGTACGAGATCATGCGGCTCTCCGGCCAGGAGTACGTGGACATCTACGCGACGGCCGCCAAGCGGCAGATCGCCGACGACAAGAAGAAGGCCGACGCCGAGCGCAAGGCCGTCCAGAAGGCCGAGCAGGCCGCCGCCAAGGCCGAGAAGGCCGAGGAGAAGGCGGAGGCGGAGAAGGCGGCCGAGGCCGCGAAGGCCGAGCAGGAGCAGCAGAAGGGGACCGGGCCGGCCTGAACGGGGGCCGGCCGGGTGCCGGGGGGAGGACGGCAGGGATGACGGACGGCGGCAGAACCAGGCCCGGACCGGGCGCGGTCGGCGCGGCGGTGGCGGCGGGCGGCATGTCCGTCGAACTGCCGCTCTGGCGGGCCATCTCCTTCTTCCGGGTGCTGGCGCTCTGCTACGCGCTGCTCCGGTACCTCGACTCCTACCTGCAGTTCGTCCACCCGGTCGCCGGCTGGATCTACCTCGGCGCGCTGACCCTCTGGACGCTCGCCTCCACCCGGGCCTTCTCCGGCCCGCACCGCTGCACCTGGTACGTGCTGGCCACCGACCTCCTGCTCGCCGTCACCGGCATCGTGATGAGCGGCCTCATCGACGCGCCGTCCCGGATCAGCCACGGCGCGCCGACCCTGCCCACCATCTGGGCGGCCGGCACCGTGCTCGGCTTCGCCGGGCGGGGCGGCTGGCGCTGGGCGGCGGCGGCCGGATCGGTGATCGGGGTGGCCAACATCCTCGGCCACGGCGGCCCGACCGGGGACAACATCCACAACATCGTGCTGCTGATGCTGGCCGGCTGCGCGATCGGTTACGTCATGGAGCTCGCCCGGGCCAGCGAGGCGACGCTCACCCGGGCCCTCCAGGTCGAGGCGGCCACCCGGGAGCGCGAGCGGCTCTCGCGGGACATCCACGACGGCGTGCTCCAGGTGCTCGCGCTGGTCCAGCGCCGGGGCGCCGAGGTGCCGTCCGGCGGCGCGTCCGGCGGTCCGTCCAGTGGCGCTCCGTCCGCCGGCGCGGACCTCGCCGAGCTGGGCCGGCTGGCCGGTGAGCAGGAGCGCGCCCTGCGCGCGCTGATGAGCGGCGGCCCGCTGCCCGGTCCGCGCGAGGCACCGCGGCCGGATCTGCCGCAGGACCTGCGCGCCCTGCTCGCCGCGTACGCGGACGAGCGGGTCACCCTGTCCGCCCCCGGTACCCCGGTGCTGCTGCCGCCCCCTGCCGCCTCCGAGCTGGCCGCGGCCGTCGGCGCCGCGGTGGACAACGTCCGCCGGCACGCCGGGCCCGCGGCGCGCGCCTGGATCCTGGTGGAGGACGAGCCGCAGGCCGTCACCGTCTCGATCCGCGACGACGGGCCGGGCTTCGCGCCCGGGCGGCTCGGCGAGGCGGAGCGGGCCGGGCGGCTCGGCGTCTCCCAGTCGATCCGCGGCCGGCTGCGGGACCTCGGCGGTACGGCCGAGCTGTACTCGGCGCCCGGGGAGGGCGTCGAGGTAGAGCTGACGGTCCCGCGCGCCGGTTCCGGCACCCCGGCCGGCGCACCGTGAGAACCTCCCCGCCGACTCCTCCCGCGAAAGGGCCCCGAGCATGACCCAGCAGCCGATCGACCAGCAGCCGATCGACCAGCAGGCGCCCGCCGGGCGGCCGGTGCGGGTCATGGTGGTGGACGACCACCCGATGTGGCGTGACGCCGTCTCCCGCGACCTCGCCGAGGCGGGGCTGGACGTGGTGGCCACGGCCGGTGACGGCGAGGAGGCCGTCCGCCGGGCCCGCGCCTGTTCCCCGCAGGTGGTGGTGCTCGACCTCAACCTGCCGGGCCTGCCCGGCGCCGAGGTCTGCCGCCGGGTGGTCGCCCACGACCCGACGGTGCGCGTCCTGGTGCTCTCCGCGAGCGGTGAGCACGCGGACGTGCTGGAGGCGGTGAAGTCCGGTGCGACCGGCTACCTGGTCAAGTCGGCCGGGCGGGAGGAGCTGCTGGACGCGGTGCGCCGCACCGCCGTCGGCGACGCGGTGTTCACCCCGGGCCTGGCCGGCCTGGTGCTCGGCGAGTTCCGCCGGCTGGCCGCCGAGCCGCCCGCCCCGGCCGCGCCGGTCGTCCCGCAGCTGACCGCCCGGGAGACCGAGGTGCTGCGGATGGTCGCCAAGGGCCTGTCCTACAAGCAGATCGCGGACCGGCTGGTGCTCTCGCACCGCACGGTGCAGAACCACGTCCAGAACACCCTGGGCAAGCTCCAGCTGCACAACCGGGTCGAACTGGTCCGGTACGCCATCGAGCAGGGGCTGGACGACGAGATCTGACGGCCGGCCGGGCGGGTGCGCGAGCGGCGCCCCGCCCGGCGCGGCGGTCCCGGGGCTCAGCGGGCGGCGGCCACCGCGCCGCGCAGCAGCCCGGCGACGATCTCCACGCCCTCCCGGGTGAGCACCGACTCCGGGTGGAACTGGAGGCCGGCGAAGCCCGGGCCGCGCAGCGCGTGCACGTCCCCGGTCAGCGGGTCGCGGGCCACCTCGACGCCCTCGGCGGCGAGCCGGGCGGCGTCGGCCTCCGTGCAGCGGGCGGTGAAGGTGTTGTAGAAGCCGACCGTGCGCCGCGTCCCGAACAGGTCGACGCTCTCCTGCGCGCCCTGGTACGGCACCGCCTTGCGGGCCAGCGGCAGGCCGAGCGCGGCGGACAGCAGCTGGTGGCTGAGGCAGACGGCGAGCAGCGGTGCGGTGCGGCGGCCCTCGCGGACGGCGGCCAGCGCGTCGGCGACGACCGGGCGCAGCACGGCCATCTTGGGGTCGTCCTCGGCGGCCGGGTCGCCCGGGCCGGGGCCGAGCACCAGCGGGCCGGGGTGGGCGGCGACCCGCTCGCGCAGGCCCGGCTCGTCGTAGCGGACCACGGTGACCCGGTGGCCGAGCGAGGTCAGCAGGTGGGCGAGCATCGCGGTGAAGGTGTCCTCGCCGTCGACGACCAGGGTCTCCAGCTCCTCGGTGGCCCGGGCCGGCTGCTGCATCCGCAGCCAGAACGGGGCGAGGCCGGCCCGCCGGGAGTCCAGCGCGGTCTGGACGCGGTGGTCGTCGGCCAGCCGCGGGCCGCCGGGGCGGGCCGCGTGGTCGGGGGCCGGGCGGGCGCCGATCGCGGTGAGCACCCCGGCCGCCTTGGCGTGCGTCTCGGCGACCTCGGACCGCGGGTCGGAGTGGCGCACCAGGGTGGCGCCGACCCGGACGGCGAGCCGGCCGGTGGCGGTGTCGATGTCGGCGGTGCGGATGCAGATCGGCGAGTCGAGCAGCTGGCCGCCGCTGGCCGAGCGGCCGATCAGGGCGAGCGCGCCGGAGTAGTAGCCGCGGCCGCCGCGCTCGTAGCGCTTGATCACCCGGGTGGCGTTCTGCACCGGGCTGCCGGTGACGGTGGCGGCGAACATCGTCTCCTTGAGGACCTCGCGGACGTCCAGCGAGGTGCGGCCGCGCAGCTCGTACTCGGTGTGCGCGAGGTGGGACATCTCCTTGAGCCGCGGGCCGAGCACCTGGCCGCCGAGGTCGCCGACGGTGCACATCATCTTGAGCTCCTCGTCGACCACCATGGTCAGCTCCTCCAGCTCCTTGGGGTCGTGGAGGAAGGAGAGCAGCGAGTCGAGGTCGGCGCCGGCCGCCGGATAGCGGTAGGTGCCGGAGATCGGGTTCATCACGACGGTCCCGCCGCTCTGCCGGACGTGCACCTCGGGGGAGGCGCCGACCAGGACGCGGTCGCCGGTGTGCACCAGGAAGGTCCAGTAGGCGCCGCGCTCCTGCTCCAGCAGGCGGCGGAACAGGGTGAGCGCGAGCGCGGGGCCGAAGTCCTCCAGCGTCGCGGTGAAGTCGCGGCGGATGACGAAGTTGGCGCCCTCGCCGCGGCCGATCTCCTCCTCGATCACCCGGCGCACGATCGCGGCGTACTCGTCGTCGTCGATGTCGAAGCCGCCGTCGCTCAGCGCGACCGGCAGCCGGGGGAGCGCGGCGGCGACCTCGGCGAGCGGCAGGGCGTACTGCTCGGTGACGGCGAGGGCCTGGAGCGGGGTGGCGTCGTCGTGCGCCTCGAAGCCGCGTTCGCGGATCTGCCGGTAGGGGACGAGCGCGAGCAGGTCGTGCGCGGGGCCGTCGGCGGGGACGCCGTGGCGGACCGGCAGGTCGGCCAGCCGCTCGTAGCTGTCGACGGTGCCGAGCAGCACCTCGACGGTGTCCGGGGCGGTGCGCGGGGTGCGGCGGTGCAGCAGGGCGAAGGCCGGTGCGTCGGCGGCGGTGAGGCGGGCGAGCAGGTCGGCGGCGCTGGTCACGGTGGCGGTGGTCCTTCCGGGTGGCGTGCGGCGGGTGGGTTCCGCTCCCGGGAGGGCTGTCGGCCGGCTGGAGAACGCCGACGGCCGCCCCGAGGGGCGGCCGGTCGTCTGCGTCTAGGAACGCGCGGGCTGTGGGCCACCCAGGGGGTCGGCCCACCACCAGGAGAAGGTGTGCGGCGTGTTCACGGGCCCGAGCCTAGCGGATCCCCGGCCGGGCGTGAGGACCGTCACCCGAATGTCCGCCAGGTGTCTCATCCCTCGGGCGGTGGTCACAAATGGGTTGTCGCACCCCGTAGCCTTGAGCGCGTGACCGTGACGAATCCCCACTCCTGGCAGTCCCTGCCCGCGGCGCAGCAGCCTGAATGGCCGGACCAAGAGGCTCTGCGCAAGACCCTTGCCGAGCTCGCCTCGTATCCGCCGCTCGTCTTCGCAGGTGAGTGCGACCAGCTGCGCGCCCGGCTCGGTGCCGTGGCCCGTGGTGAGGCGTTCCTGCTGCAGGGCGGTGACTGCGCCGAGGCCTTCGACGGTGTCTCGGCGGAGCACATCCGCAACAAGCTCAAGACCCTGCTGCAGATGGCGGCCGTGCTGACGTACGCGGCCTCGGTGCCGGTCGTCAAGGTCGGCCGCATCGCCGGCCAGTACTCCAAGCCGCGCTCCAAGTCGACCGAGACCCGCGACGGCGTGACCCTGCCGGTCTACCGGGGCGACTCGGTGAACGGCTTCGAGTTCACCCCCGAGTCCCGGATCCCGGACCCGGAGCGGCTGAAGCGGATGTACAACGCGTCCGCCGCGACGCTCAACCTGGTGCGCGCCTTCACCACCGGTGGCTACGCCGACCTGCGCCAGGTGCACGCCTGGAACCAGGACTTCGTGCGCAACTCGCCGGCCGGCCAGCGCTACGAGCAGCTCGCCCGCGAGATCGACAACGCGCTGGCGTTCATGAACGCCTGTGGCGTGGCGCCGGAGGAGTTCAAGACGGTCGAGTTCTACTCGTCCCACGAGGCGCTGATCCTGGACTACGAGACCGCGCTGACCCGCGTGGACTCGCGCACCGGCGAGCTGTACGACGTCTCCGGCCACATGGTGTGGATCGGCGAGCGCACCCGCCAGCTGGACCACGCCCACATCGAGTTCGCCTCGAAGGTCCGCAACCCGATCGGCGTGAAGCTCGGCCCGACCACCTCGGTCGACGAGGCGCTGACCCTGATCGAGAAGCTGGACCCGGAGCGCGAGCCCGGCCGGCTCACCTTCATCACCCGGATGGGCGCGGGCAAGGTCCGCGAGCACCTGCCCGCCCTGGTGGAGAAGGTCACCGCCTCCGGCGCGCAGCCGGTCTGGATCTGCGACCCGATGCACGGCAACACCTTCGAGGCCTCCAGCGGCCACAAGACCCGCCGCTTCGACGACGTGCTCGACGAGGTCAAGGGCTTCTTCGAGGTGCACCGCGCGCTCGGCACCCACCCGGGCGGCATCCACGTGGAGCTGACCGGCGACGACGTCACCGAGTGCGTCGGCGGCGGCGACGAGGTGCTGGTCGACGACCTGCACCAGCGCTACGAGACGGCCTGCGACCCGCGGCTCAACCGCAGCCAGTCGCTGGACCTGGCGTTCCTGGTCGCCGAGATGTACCGCGGCGGCAACTGACCGGCGACCGCCCTGCGCGTGTGACAAAAGCCTCTCCGGCCTGGGGTTCTCCCGGGCCGGAGAGGCTTTTGCGTACCCCGATCACCGGGTAAGGTGAGGCTTAGTGAACTAAGGCTTGCCTTAGTCAAGATCCACTCCGCTTCACCGCTTCACCCCGGGAGAGACCGCGATGTACGTGTGCATGTGCCATGCGGTCACCGAGGACCAGGTGAAGCGGGCGATCGACGGCGGTGCCAACACCCCGCGCCAGATCGCCAAGGGCTGCAAGGCCGGAACCGACTGCGGCTCCTGCGTGCGGCGGATCCAGGCCCTGCTCGGCGAGCACGGTGCCCGGCCCTGCCCGACCGCCCGGCTCGCCGCCAGGCTGGGCCTGGCCGACCCGACGGCGGAGGAGGCCGCCGGGCCCGCCGTCGCCCCGGGTCCGGTGTCGGCGCCGGCGCCGCTGCGCGCCGCCTGACCGGAGCCCGGACTCAGGACTCCGGCTGCTCGATCAGCTGGGCGAGGTAGAGCGCCTCGCCGAGCTTCTCGACCAGGGCGAGCTGGGTGTCGAGGTAGTCGATGTGCTCCTCCTCGTCCGCCAGGATCGACTCGAAGATGTTGGCCGAGGTGACGTCGTTCTTGGCCCGCATCACCACGATCCCGCGCTTGAGCCGGTCGATCGCCTCGACCTCGACCTGCCGGTCGGCCTCGAACATCTCCTTGACCGTCTGGCCGATCCGGACGTGGAAGAGCCGCTGGTAGTTGGGCAGCCCGTCCAGGAAGAGGATCCGGTCGGTGAGCACCTCGGCGTGCTTCATCTCGTCGAAGGACTCGTGCCGGGTGTACTTCGCGAGCTTCGTCCAGCCGAAGTTCTCCTGCATCTTGGCGTGCAGGAAGTACTGGTTGATTGCGGTCAGCTCGGCGGTGAGCTGCTCGTTGAGGAACTCGATGACCTCTGCGTCACCCTTCATGGCGGTGCCTTCCTGCTCTGCGTGCGGGGTCGCGGCCGTCTACCCTCCGGCTCCGGCTGCACGCATCCTGGCACCGCTGTGGGACGAAATTCCAGTAAGTTCACACTCACTAGGACATGTGTCGGAATATCCGATTTGCCCCGCGCGCATGGGAGACCCCGCTCCGCCGTTGGCCCGTACGAGCGGGGCGGGAGGGGCGATGAAGGGGCGCGCACCGGGCGTTGCGCGCCGTCTGTCACCATGGATCCATGGGTCAGTCCGAACAAGAACCGTCGCCACCGTCTGACCCGAGGCTCCCGCCGGGCCAGCGCGTCCAGCGCGGCTGGCCCGCCCTGCACTACGGCCCGGTGCCCCGCTTCAAGCCGCTGACCTGGGACCTCCAGGTGTTCGGCGCGACCGCCTCGGCGGAGAAGCGCAGCTGGGACTTCGCGGGCTTCAACGCCCTGCCGCGCACCACCGTCCGGGCCGACCTGCACTGCGTCACCCGCTTCTCGGTGCTCGACGGCGAGTGGACCGGCGTGTCCGCCGCCGTCCTGCTCGACCTGGCGCCGCCGGACACCGGGGTCACCCACGTCATGGTCTGGGCCGAGTACGGCTACAGCGCCAACCTGCGGCTGGAGGACTTCGCCGCCCCGGACACGCTGCTCGCCACCCACCGCGACGGCGAGGCGCTCACCGCCGAGCACGGTTTCCCGGTCCGGCTGGTGGTGCCGCGGCTGTACGCCTGGAAGGGTCCCAAGTGGGTCCGGGCGATCGAGTACATGCGGGCCGACCGGCGCGGCTTCTGGGAGGAGCGCGGCTACCACAACCGGGCCGACCCGTGGCGGGAGCAGCGCTACTCCTACCAGGAGGAGCCGGGCGACGGCCCGCTGCGCTGATCCGCCCGGGCCGGGCCGGCCCGATCCGGCCCGGGTCCGGCTACAGGAACGGGAAGTTGACCGTGACCACGGTGCGCTGCGGGCGGCGCTCGCCGGCCGCGGGTGACTGGCTGGTCACCTTGCCGGTGCCGAACAGGTTGACCCCGCTGCTCTGCATGGCGAACCCGGCCGCCTGGAGCGCCTTCTCGGCGGCCTCCTTGGACATCCCGGTGACGTCCGGGACCGGCACCATGCCCTTGCTGACCAGCAGCGCGACCGGCGTGTTCTCCGGCACCTGCAGCCCGGCCGCCGGCGCGCTGCTGATCACCGAGCCCTCCGGGACGGTGTCGTTGTAGGCCTCGGTGACCGTGCCGGCCGTCAGCTGCGCCCCGGTCAGGGCCGAGGAGGCCTGCGCGGCCGGGCGGCCGACCACGTCGGGGACGGCGATCCGCTTGGGCCCGCGCGAGACGGTGAGGGTGACGGCGTCGCTCTTCCTGGTCCGGGTGCCCACCCCGGGGGCGGCCGCCATCACCTGGCCGACCGGGACGGACTCGCTGTACACCTCGGAGACCCGCCCGTGCATGCCGGCCGCGTCCAGGATCCGCTCGGCCTCCGCCCGGTCCTTGCCGAGCACCCCCGGCACGGTGCCGTACACCGCGCCGGAGATCGTGTACGTGGCGCCGCCGACCAGCAGGACCAGGGCGGCGACGACGGCCGCCCAGATCAGCGGCCCGCGCGGCAGCCGGCGGCCGGTGGAGCGGGCGGCGGAGCGGGAGCGCCGGGCGCGCGGCGGGCGCGGGGCGCGCTCCGGCGGCGGCTCGTCGTACGGGCGCGGCTCGGTGAGCAGCTGGTCCATCAGCTCCGGCGGCACGTCCAGCACGCTGGTGCGCTCGACCGGGGGAGCGGGCCGCAGCACCGGGGTGAGCACCGAGGTCGCCTCGCCGGTCGGGTACCGCGGGTCGGGCCGGGTGGAGGCGGGCGGTTCGGCGTCCAGCTGGGCCGGGGTGAGCCCGCGGCGGGCCCGCTGGAGCGCGGCGAGCAGTTCGACCGCGTCGTGCGGGCGGTGGGCGCGGTCCCGGGCGCAGGCGCCCGCGACTATGGCGTCCAGCGCGGGCACCACGCCGGGGACGGTGGCGGACGGCGCCGGGACGTCCTCGTGCAGATGGCGGTACATCACCTGGACGGGGTTCTCGCCGGTGTGCGGGCGGGAGCCGGTGAGCATCTCGTACAGCAGGATGCCGGCCGCGTAGACGTCCACCCGCTGGTCGGTCTCGGCGCCGGGGCGGATCTGCTCGGGCGCCAGGTACGAGACGGTGCCGAGCACGGTGCCGGCGGTCGCGGTGGTGGAGGTGGTGGCGCCGTCGGCGGCGTTCAGCACCCGGACCAGGCCGAAGTCGGCGACCTTGACCAGGCCGTCCTCGGTGATCAGCACGTTCTCGGGCTTGACGTCGCGGTGCACCAGGCCGGCCCGGTGGGCGGCGCCGAGGGCGGCGAGCACCGGTTCCAGGATGTCCAGGGCGGCCCGGATGGAGAGCGCGCCGCGGTCGCGGAGCAGGTCGCGCAGGGTGCCGCCGGGGACGTACTCCATGGCGAGGAAGACGTGCCCGCCGTCGGCGCCCTGGTCGAAGACGTTGACGACGTTGGGGTGGGCGAGCCGGGCGACGGCCTTGGCCTCGCGGATGAAGCGGGTGGTGAACGCGGTGTCGCCGGCGAGCGAGGGGTGCATCACCTTGAGCGCCACGACCCGGTCGAGCCGGGTGTCGGTGCCCTGGTAGACGGTGGACATCCCGCCGGTGGCGATCCGCCGCTCGACCCGGTACCGGCCGTCGAGCAGGGTACCGATCAGGGGGTCGCGCAGTGCCATGTCCACCCGGCGAGTCTAGGGCGTGGCGGTTCGCGGCCCCGGGGAGACACCGTTCCCGGGGCCGCTCTGTGCCCGGTTTGTGACACCAGGCCGATGATCGGACTGGTTTATCCGGAAAAGCCCCCCTCAGAAGGCCGGGTGCTCGCGGGTGTCCAGGTCGGCGCGGCCGGCCATCGCGGAGGAGGCCTCGGCGTGGAACCGGCGCGGGATCCGGCCCGCCCGGTGGGCCAGCCGCCCGGCCTCGGCGGCGTGCCGCATCGCGTCGGCCATCAGCACCGGGTCCTGGGCGCGGGTGACGGCGGAGGCCAGCATCACCGCGGCGCAGCCCAGCTCCATCGCCAGGGCGACGTCCGAGGCGGTCCCGGCGCCGGCGTCCAGGATCACCGGTACCCCCGCGCCCTCCACGATCAGCTGGAAGTTGTGCGGGTTGCGGATGCCGAGGCCGGAGCCGATCGGCGAGCCCAGCGGCATGATCGCCGCGCAGCCGACGTCCTCCAGCTTGCGGGCCAGCACCGGGTCGTCGTTGGTGTACGGCAGCACGGTGAAGCCGTCGTCGACCAGGGTCTCGGCGGCGTCCAGCAGCTCGATCGGGTCCGGCAGGAGGGTCCGCTCGTCGGCGATCACCTCCAGCTTCACCCAGTCCGTGCCGAGCGCCTCGCGGGCCAGCCGGGCGGTCAGCACGGCCTCGCCGGCGGTGAAGCAGCCGGCCGTGTTGGGCAGCACCCGGATGCCGTTGCGGGTCAGCACGTCGAGCACCGAGCCCTGGGTGGTGGCGTTCACCCGGCGCATCGCCACGGTGGTCAGCTCGGTGCCGGACACCCGGAGCGCCTGCTCCAGGACCTCCAGGCTGGGGGCGCCGCCGGTGCCCATGATCAGCCGGGAGGAGAAGGACGTCCCGGCGATGGTGAGAAGGTCGTCGGCCATGGTCAGCCTCCCTGGACGGCGGTGAGGATCTCGATCCGGTCGCCCGCCGACAGCGGCGTGCGCGGCCACTCGGCGCGCGGCACCACGGCCTCGTTCAGGGCTGCGGCGACGCCGGAGTGCGCCTGGCTGAGGGTGGCGACCACCTCGGCGAGGGTGGTCGAGGCGGGCACCTCGCGGGGCTCGCCGTTGACGTTCAGGGGGATGTCGCTGGTGCGGGGGCTCATGCCGGGACCTTCGTGAATCGGGTGGGGGAGAACGGGCGGGCGAGCTCCGGCAGGGTGCCGGTGGCCAGGTACTCGGCCACCAGGTCGCCGGTGACGGGCGTCAGCAGGACGCCGTTGCGGTAGTGGCCGGTGGCGGCGACCAGGCCGGGCAGCGCGGTCGGGCCGAGCAGCGGCGCGTTGTCCGGGGAGCCGGGGCGCAGCCCGGCGCAGGTCTCCACCAGCGGCAGCTCGGTGATGCCGGGGACCAGCTCGTGCGCGTCGCGCAGCAGCTCGTACACCCCGCCGGCGGTGACCGTGGTGTCGTAGCCCTGCTCCTCGGTGGTCGCGCCGACCACCAGCTCGCCGTTCTCGCGCGGCACCAGGTAGACGTGGCCGCCGCGGACGACGGCCCGCACGTTGCGGGACAGGAACGGCCGGTACGCCTCGGGCACGCTCAGCCGCAGGACCTGGCCCTTGACCGGGCGGATCGCCGGCAGCACGCCCGGGGGCAGGCCGGGCAGCAGGTGGCTGCGCGAGCCGGCCGCGAGCACCACCGTGTCGGCGGTGACGCGCTCGCCGGCGGCCGACCGGACGCCGACGGCCCGGCCCCGCTCGACCAGCAGTTCGGCGGCCTCGGCGCGGTGCAGCACCGCACCCGCCCGCTCGCAGGCCCGCACCAGGGCGGAGGCCAGCCGGCGGCCGTCCACCTGGTGGTCGTCGGTGACGTGCAGGCCGCCGCGCACGCCCGGGGCGAGCATCGGCTCCAGCCGGCGGGCCTCGCGGCCGGTGAGCCACTGGGAGTCCAGGCCGAGCCGCTGGTGGAAGGCGTGCAGTTCGCGCAGTTCCGCGCGGTCGTCGGAGTCGAGGGCGACGGCGATCGTGCCGCACTGCCGGTAGCCGGTGTCGTGGCCGCCGCTCGCCTCGGTGAGCTCGGCCGCGAAGGCCGCGTAGCGCTCGTTGGAGGCCATCCCGAGGCGGAGCAGCGGCTCCTCGCCGTACTGGAGTTCGGTGACCGGCGCGAGCATGCCCGCCGCCACCTGGGCGGCGCCGCCGCCGTGCCGCGGGTCGACGACGACGACGCGCAGTCCGCGCTGGGCCGCCCGCCAGGCGACGGCGAGTCCGATGATCCCACCGCCGACGACCAGCACATCGGCGTGGGCGCCCGGTGCCGAGCGTGTCAAAGCTGCTCTCCCTTCGCCGGTATGACCCGGATCAGGTTCGGACGGTCGCAGGCCGTGCCAGCCCGCCTCTCAGCCCGGTCCGCCGGGCTCCCGTGATGGTGCCCCCACCTTAACTCCGGGGGGTGCGGCCCCTGAAGGTGCCTGCTGGGAGGCGCAAGGGGGCGGCCTAGGACCAGAGGCCCGGGACCGGGCTCAGTACAGTGACGGGCGTGGCTGAGCTGAACGGAACGGGACAGACGGATCGGGTGGTCGTGGTCGGCGCCGGGCTGGCCGGGGCGCAGTGCGCCGCGGTGCTGCGGCGCGACGGCTGGCAGGGGCGGATCACGCTGGTCGGCGAGGAGCCGCACGCGCCGTACGACCGGCCGCCGCTCTCCAAGGACGTCCTGCTCGGCAAGGCCGACAGCACCGCCCTCGACCTCGACTTCGCCGGGCTCGGCGTCGAGCTGCTCACCGGCCGCCGCGCCACCGGCCTCACCCCCGGCGGCCCCGGGGGCGCGGGCACGCTGCACACCGACGCCGGGGACGAGCCGTACGACGCGCTGGTGATCGCCACCGGCGCCGAGCCGCGCGCCCTGCCCGGCGCGGACCGCGCCCACCTGCTGCACACCCTGGACGACGCGCTGGCGCTGCGCGCCCTGCTCCGCCCCGGCCTGCGCCTGGTGCTGGTCGGCGCGGGCTGGATCGGCGCCGAGGTGGCGACCGCCGCCCGGGCGGCCGGCTGCGAGGTGACCGTCGTCGAGGCCGGTCCGGCGCCCGTCCCCGGCGCGCTGCCCGCCGAGGTCGGCCGGGCGATGGCCGCCTGGTACGCCGAGGCCGGCGTGGACCTGCGCTGCGGCACCGGCGTCGCCGCCGTCGAGCCGGGCGCGGTGCTGCTCGCCGACGGCTCCCGCCTGCCCGCCGACGAGGTGGTGGTCGGCATCGGCGCCCGCCCGGCCACCGGCTGGCTGGCCGGCACCGCGGTCGCCCTGGACGCGGCCGGCGCCGTCCTGGTCGACGAGCGGCTGCGCACCACCGCCCCGGGCGTGCTGGCGGCCGGCGACTGCGTCAGCTACCCCTCGGCGCGCTCCGGCACCCGGCTGACCGTCCAGCACTGGGACCACGCGCTGCAGTCCGGCGCGGCGGCGGCCGGCACCCTGCTCGGCACGGACGCGCCGCCGTACGACCCGGTGCAGTACTTCTGGTCCGAGCAGTTCGGGCGGATGGCGCAGTACGCCGGGCGGCACGGCGCGGACGACGAGCTGCTGTGGCGCGGCTCTCCGGGCGACGCCGGCTGGTCGGTGCTCTGGCTGCGCGACGGCGCCCTGCGCGCGCTGCTCGCGGTCGACCGGCCGCGCGACCTGACCCAGGGACGGCGGCTGATCGAGCGCGGCGCCGTCCTCGATCCGGCCCGCGCCGCCGACCCGGCGATCCCGCTGAAGTCGGCCCTGGCCGCCGGGTAGCGCCGCCGGGCGGCGGGCCCGGTTGGTGCGCGGCGGGCCGCCGAGGTGGCAGGCTGGTGCTTGTGAGTGAGATCGAAGCCAAGATTGAAGCCCTGGTTCCCGCGTGGCTGTACCTCCCCGACATCTCCGAGAAGTGGGGTCTGGTGGTCACCGAGGTCCGCAACATGGTCAAGAAGGGTGACCTGATCGCCGTCCGCCGCGGCCCCAACAAGTCGCTGCAGGTCCCGGCGGCGTTCATCGACGAGACCGGCCCGGTGAAGCACCTGATCGGCACGCTGACGGTGCTGCGCGACAGCGGCTTCAGCGACGACGAGATCCTGGTGTGGATGTTCACCGAGGACCCGTCGCTGCCCGGCACCCCGATGCAGGCGCTCTGGGAGAACCGGGCCACCGAGGTCAAGCGGCGCGCCCAGGCGATGGCGTGGTGACGGACCCGCGCGGACGGCTCGCCGACGCGCGGCTGTACCTGTGCACCGACGCCCGGCGCGAGCGCGGCGACCTGGCCGAGTTCCTGGACGCCGCGCTGGCCGGCGGCGTGGACATCGTCCAGCTCCGGGACAAGGGCCTGGAGGCCAGGCAGGAGCTGGCGGCGCTGGAGGTCTTCGCCGACGCCTGCCGCCGGCACGGCAAGCTGCTCGCCGTCAACGACCGCGCCGACGTCGCCCACGCGGCGGGCCCGGACGTGCTGCACCTCGGGCAGGACGACCTGCCGGTGCCCGCCGCCCGGGCGATCATCGGCGAGGACGTCCTGATCGGGCGGTCCTGCCACGCCGAGTCCGAGGTGGACGCGGCCGCCGCCGAGCCCGGCGTCGACTACTTCTGCACCGGCCCGGTCTGGCCGACGCCGACCAAGCCGGGCCGCCCCGCGCCGGGCCTCGGCCTGGTCGAGTACGCGGCGAAGCTGGGGACCGCGCGGCCGTGGTTCGCCATCGGCGGCATCGACCTCGGCAACCTGGACGAGGTGCTGGCCGCCGGCGCCCGCCGGGTCGTGGTGGTCCGGGCCATCACCGCCGCGGAGGACCCGGGGGCTGCGGCCGCCGCGTTCGCCCGCCGGCTGCGTGGGCGCTGACCGGACTCCGGCCGGACTCCGGCCGAACGGGGCCGCCGCCGTCCGTCCCGCCCGCGCCCGCGCGGGTCAGTACTTGCGGACGGTGGCGGCCTCGGCCAGCGCCAGCAGCGTCGTGCGGGCCCGCGGGTCCGCCAGCGGAGCCTCCTCCAGCGCGGCCAGCGCCTGCCGCAGCAGCTCCTCGATCCGCTGCTCCACCCGCTCCGGCGCGCCGCTGCGGGCCACCAGCTCGCGCAGCCCGGCGACCTCGCCGGCGGTCAGGTCCGGCGCGCCCAGCCGCTCGTCCAGCCGCCGCGCCTCGGCGCCCGGCAGGCCCCGCATGGCGTGCGCGACCAGCAGCGTCCGCTTGCCCTCGCGCAGGTCGTCGCCGGCCGGCTTGCCGGTGACCGCCGGGTCGCCGAACACCCCGAGCAGGTCGTCCCGCAACTGGAACGCCTCGCCCAGCGGCAGGCCGAACGCCCCGTACGCCTCCACCAGCCGCGGCGGGGCGCCCGCCAGCAGCGCGCCGACCTGGAGCGGCCGCTCGATCGTGTACTTGGCCGACTTGTAGTGCAGGACGGTCTGCGCGCGCTCCAGCGCGCCCTCGTCGGTGGAGTCCCCGGCGACCGGCTCCAGCACGTCCAGGTACTGGCCGACCATGACCTCGGTGCGCATCAGGTCGAACATCGGCTTGGCGGCCAGCACCGCCGCCGGGTCCAGGCCGGAGTTCAGGAACAGCTCGTCGCACCAGATCAGCAGCAGGTCGCCGAGCAGCACCGCCGCCGAGGCGCCGTACTGCTCGCGGTCGCCGCGCCAGCCGCGCGCGCGGTGCATCGCCTCGAAGCGGCGGTGCACGGAGGGCAGGCCGCGCCGGGTGTCGCTGCGGTCCATCAGGTCGTCGTGGACCAGCGCGCTGGCCTGCAGCAGCTCCAGGGCCGCCGCCGCCCGGGCGATCCCCTCGCCGGCCGCCGGGCCGCCGGCGCCGCGCCAGCCCCAGTAGCAGAACGCCGGGCGGAGCCGCTTGCCGCCGTCCAGCAGGAAGTCGCGCAGCGCCTCGGTGACCGGCTCCAGCTGCGGGGAGACCTTGCCGAGCAGGGCCGACTGGCCGTCCATGAAGCCGACGAGGGCGGCGTTGACGCGCTCGCGCACGTCCTCCACGTCAATCGGGTTGGCCGGCCGGTGGCTGGACGAGGTCACGATGGGGCTCCGGAGGTAGCTGGGGTGCGCAGCAAGCGTATCCGGGGCGGAGGGGAACAGCCGTACGCACGAGCCTCGGCCGGGCGCGGCGGCCGCTGTTCGCGCGGATGCCGCGCCCGGCCACGGCGCCGTCCACCCGGAGTCCACCGGTGGTCCATCCGGCGTCTCACAGGATGGGACCGAGTTGTCCGCGCCCTTCCGCCGACGGCTAACCTGCCAGCATGGCACTCGGTATCGCTTCGACCAGACCGGACCGCGCTCAGACGGTCCGCGACCTCCTGGCAGCCGGAAAGCGGTCCTTCTCCTTCGAGTTCATGCCGCCGCGCAGCGAGGTCGGCGAGCAGAAGCTCTGGGACGCCATCCGGCGGCTCGAACCGCTCGACCCCAACTTCGTCTGCATGACGTACGGCGCCGGAGGCTCCTCGCGCGAGCGCACGGTGAACATGGTCGGCCGGATCGCCACCGAGACCACGCTCACCCCGGTGGCCCACCTGACCGCCGTCGACCACTCGATCGCGGAGCTGCGCAACATCATCGGCCAGTACGCCGACCAGGGCGTGCGCAACGTCCTCGCGGTGCGCGGCGACCCGCCCGGCGACCCGCTGGGCGAGTGGGTCAGCCACCCGCAGGGCGTCACCTACGCGTACGAGCTGGTCGAGCTGATCAAGGGCATCGGCGACTTCTGCGTCGGCGTGGCGGCCTCGCCCAACATGCACCCGCGCTCGACCGACTGGGACGACGACATCCGGCACTTCGTGGCGAAGATCCGCTCCGGGGCCGACTACGCCATCACCCAGATGTTCTTCGAGGTCGACGACTACCTGCGGCTGCGCGACCGGGTGGTGGCCGCCGGCTGCGAGGCGCCGATCATCCCGGAGATCATGCCGGTCACCAACGCCAAGCAGCTGGAGCGCTTCCCGCAGCTGAGCGGCTCGGCCTTCCCGCCGGACCTGGAGGCCAGGCTGCGCGCGGTGATCGACGACCCGGCGGCGCTGCGCGCGATCGGCATGGAGCACGCCACCGCGATGTCCGAGCGGCTGCTGGCGGAGGGCGCCCCCGGGCTGCACTTCATCACGCTGAACCACTCGACGGCGACCCTGGAGATCTACCAGAACCTCGGTCTTCACCGGCGCTGAGCTGCGGCGCGTCGCGTTCCCGCGGACGGCGGGAACGCGATGCGGTACCCGGGCCGTTGAACCGGTACAGTCGCCGCACACGCGCGGCGGGCGCGGGCACGCGACTGGAGGTAGCGGGCGGGATGGGCATCGGATACCTGCTGCTGTACGCCGCGTTGGCGGTGGTGGCGCTCTGGCTGGTCGCCGAGCTGTTGTTCCAGAACCGGGCCCCGCTGCACTGGCGCGGCCTCGCGCTGGCCGGCTTCCTCGCGGTGGCCGGCGGGATGGCGATCGGCTCCGTGCCGGTGATCGGCGCGGGCGCCGCGATGTTCGCGGTCGGCCAGACCTTCGTGACCCTCTCGGTCAAGCGCGGCTACGCGGCCGGGTGGTCGCTGCGCGCGGCGGACGGGAGCCTGCCCGGGCCGCTCGCCAAGGTGCCGCTGCTCGGTGCGCTCACCGGGGGTGGCGCGGTGGCCGCCGCGGCGGTCGCGGTGGAGCAGGTCGGCGAGGTCGGCGCCGTCGAGGAGGCCCCGGCCGCGGCGCCGGCGGCGGAGGAGACGGCCGTCGAGCAGACCGCCGCGTTCGAGATGCAGGAGCTGGCCGCCGACGGCGTGTACGCCCCGGCGTACTACGAGCAGCAGCAGACCGAGCTGCTCCAGGCGATCCCGCAGCAGGACGCCTACACCGAGGCCTACCAGGCCGGCTACGACCCGGCGCAGCAGCAGTACGGCTACGACCAGCAGCAGTGGCAGCCCGCCCAGCAGCAGCCGGCCTTCGGCTACGACCAGGGCTACGGCGGCTACCCCCAGCAGGACCAGTACGGCGGTTACCAGCAGCAGCCCGACCCGTACGGCGGCTACCCGCAGCAGCAGCAACAGCAACAACAGCAGCAGTACGGCTACGACCACCAGCAGCAGTGGCAGCCCGCCCAGCCCGCCCAGCCGGAGCAGCCCATCACCGGCATCCCCCAGCAGCCGCAGCAGCCCCAGTACGACCAGTACGGCTACCAGCAGCAGCACCCCACCTGGCAGCAGCAGTCCTGACCCGGGCCCGGAGCGGAAAGTCGGCCCACCCGACTTCCTGCTCCGCGCACGCCCCTTGCGGCTCCCCGCGCACGAGAAGTCGGCGGGGCCGACTTCCCACTCCTGGCGCGCCCCGCCGGGCCGTACCCGCGGGGGATCTATGCGCGTAGATCCTGTTCCGTGCGCCGCTTCCTGCGGTTCGAGCCGCCGGCGTTGGCTCGCGTGCGCGAGAAGTCGGCGGGGTCGACTTTCCACTCCGGGCGTGCCCTGCTGGGCCGTGCCTGCGGGGAGTCTATGCGTGTAGACCCATGTGTCGCTTCCTGTGCTCCGGGCCGCCGGCGCTGGTGTGCGTGCGCGAGAAGTCGGCGGGGCCGACTTTCCACTCCGGGTGCGTCCGGGGGTGCTGTGCCTGCCCTCCCGGTGTCTCTGCGTGTGGTTGCCGGGTGGGGGGTGACGGTCCGTCAGGCGGGGCCGATGAGGTTGGCGACGATGCAGGCGGACATGCCGACGCGGGCCAGGCCGCCGCCGGGGTGGGCGGCGCCGCCGGTGAGGTAGAGGCCGGGGTGGTCCTCGTTGGGGGCCTGGAGGAGGCCGCCGTCGAGGCCGGCCAGGGCCGGGGGCGGGACGGAGCCGAAGAAGGAGCCGGTCTCGCGCTCGGTGTGCTCGGGGGTGCGGACCACCCGCCAGAGCATCCGCCCGCGCAGGTTCAGGCCGGCCGCGTCGACGTGGTCGAGCATCCGGTCGGCGAAGGCGTCCGCCACGCCCGGCGCGCCCCAGTCGAGGTCCAGGGACGGGGTGGTCGCGGTCAGCACCACGGCCTCGTGCCCCTCCGGGTGCAGTGAGGGGTCGTCCGGCCGCAGCACCTGCACGGTCGGCCGGTCGGCCGGCGACGTGCCCGGGTCGAAGACGCCGGCCAGCTCGGCGGCCGGGTCGCCGGCGTGCACCACCGTGCGGTGCGCCGTGCCCTCGGGCCGGGCGCCGCGCAGCGCGAGGAGCACGCTCACCCGCCCCGGTACGCCGTGCAGCCGCTGGGCGGCGTCGGGCCACTCGTCCGAGCTCTCGGCCGGGCCCATCCACTGGGTGTGCAGCACCCGGGCGTCGATCGACGAGACGACCAGGTCGGCGTCGATCCGGTCGCCCTTGGTCTGCACACCGCACACCCGGCCGTCGCGCACGACCACCCGGGCGACCGGTGTCTCGAAGCGGAACTCCACCTTGCGCTGCTCGCAGCGGCGGTACACCGCGTCGGCCAGCGCGCGCAGACCGCCCTTGACGTACCAGACGCCGAAGGACTGCTCCATGTACGGCAGCACGGTGGCCCCGGCGGGGGCGGTGCGCGGGTCGAGGCCGAACCGCAGCGCGTGCTCGTGCAGCAGGGCGGTCAGCCCCGGGTGCCCGCCGAGCTGTTCGGCGGCGACGTCGGCGAGCGTCCACCGGCGCGGGCCGCGCCGCCGGCCGAACAGGCCGCGCCGGGGTGCGGCGGGCTGGGGGTACGGGTCGGTGTGCAGCGGCGTCGGGTCGGCCGGCAGCGGCTCCTCCAGCAGCGGGCGGCGGGTGGCCTCCCAGACCGTTCGGCCGTGGTTGAGCACCTCGGCCCACCGCTCGCCCGCGCCCGGGCCGAAGGCCTGGTCGAGGGCCTGGACCACGCCGCCCCGGGAGGCGTTGGGCAGCGAGACGGCCGTTCCGTCCGGGAACAGGTGCCGGCTCTCCGGGTCGACCGGGCCCAGCTCGACCAGCTGCTCCAGCGGCTCGCGCCCGGTCTTCAGCGCGAGGTCGCGGTAGACGGCGGGCAGGGTGAGCAGCCCGGGACCGGTGTCGAAGGCGAAACCGTCGCGCTCGTAGCGGCCGACCATGCCGCCGTAGGTGCCGCGCGCCTCGCAGACCGTCACCTTGTGCCCGATGGTGGCCAGCCGGGAAGCCGCCGCGAGCCCGCTCATACCTGCGCCGATGATGACGATCCGTGCCATGCCTCCGATCCTAGGTCCGCGGGACGGATCCCCCGGCCACGGGCTGCCCGCCCGCCGTCCCGGCGGCCCGGGCGGCCCGGCGTTCGCGCCGCCGGGCGCGGAAGGCGCGGATCCGGTTGATCGCGAACCACACCAGCAGGATGCCGATCAGCAGCAGGACGGTGGCGATCGAGGCGGCCAGCCACGGGTGGAAGATCGCCAGTGTGATCAGCCCGGCCACCGAGACGTCCTCGGCCAGCGAGACCGCGATGTTGCTGGCCGGCTCGGGCGAGGTGTTGACCGCCATCCGCAGCGAGGCCTTCACCAGATGGCTGACCAGCGCCGTCGTGCCGCCCATCGCGCCCGCGGCGACCTCGCCCAGCGAGCCGGGGTCGGTGGAGGCGATCAGTGCGCCGACGGTGGCACCGGCGACCGGCCGGATCACCGTGTGGGCGACGTCCCAGACGCTGTCCACGTAGGGGATCTTGTCGGCCACCGCCTCCAGCAGGAACAGCGCGGCGGCCGCGAGCAGCACATCGGTGCGCTCCAGGGCAGGCGGCACCGAGTCGGCCCCGGCGAACCGGCCCAGCAGGCCGAGCAGCAGGACCACCGCGTAGGCGTTGATCCCGCTCGCCAGTCCGCTGGTGAAGATCAGCGGGACGATCGTCATCCGTTTCCCCGTCCGTTCCTGCTCGCAGTCCCCGCCGGAGTCGGCCCGGCTCGCCGTACCGTACCGGGACCGACGCCGACGACGGCGCCGCCGGTTCCCGTCCGCGCCGCCCGGACGGTCTGAGTACGGATACTCAGATCACCGATTGAGTATCTGCGCGGATGGCCTCCGACCTGCGAAGACGCCACAGTGGTGGCACCGGGACGGCGGCGCGTCGGGCGCCCCGCCCCGGAGGAGCGGACGGCCGGCGCGAGCGCACGGGCCCGTCCGCACCGGAGCCGGCCGGAGGCCGCGCACCGCCGGCACGGGGCGGCGGTGCGGGCCACGGGGGAGCCGGCGCCCGGGGGGAACCGGGGCGTGCCGGAGCGCCGTTCGTGGGGGGACGGCGCTTCGGCGGCCCGGCGGGCGGGAGCAGCGGCCTCCCCGATTGTCAGTGGTGCCGTTCACCATGGAGGGGCACGGGCCACCCGGCCCGCGCGCTGCCTCGGAACGGGGGAGACTATGAGCATCAGCCACCCGGAGCCCGTCACCGCCCGCCTCCACTCCGCCGCCTACCGACCGGGGAGTGCGCCGCGCTCCTCCGCCCACCGGCCGTCCGCCGGTGCCGACGTGCACCCGGTGCTGCTCCGCGCCGGCGCCCCGCCCGCCGCGCTCGACCTGCTCGCCGAGGCCCACCGCACGCTCGCCCGGGCCCGCACCCTGGAGGACCCGCTGGAGCGGTACGCCGCCGCGCACCTCGCGGCGCTGCGCACCGTCGCGGCGGTGCTCGCCGTGCGCGGGCGCCCGGAGAAGAGCGAGCGCCGGCGCCGGGCGATCCGCAGCGCCTGGGAGGTACTGCCCGAGGTGGCGCCCGAACTCGCCGAGTGGGCTCCGTACTTCGCGGCGGGCGCGCGCCGCCGGGCGGCAGCCGAGGCGGGCATCCGGGGCTCGGCCTCGGTCCGGGACGCGGACGACCTGATCCGCAACTCGGCCCTGTTCCTCCGCCTGGTCGAGCGCCTGCTCGGCCTGCACGCCGCCCCGCCCGCCCCGCGGCTGCCGCTGGACGGCGTGGACGGGCGGCAGGAGGAGGTGCGCGAGGCCGGGTGAGGAAAGGGGAGGGCCTAAGGTGGAGGCAACCTGATCGACACTGCACGTCCGAGGAGCCTCGCCTTGTACCCGACGCGTCCCCGCAGCGCCCTGCGTACCGCCGTGGTGTGGGAGGTGGTGCGCGCCGCCCTGGAGAAGCGGGTGGCCGAGCTGGACCAGCCGGTGCTCGACGTGGTCGACACCGGCGGCGGCACCGGCAACTTCGCCGTGCCGGTGGCCCGGCTGGGCCACCGCGTCACCGTGGTCGACCCGAGCCCGGACGCGCTGTTCGCGCTGGAGCGGCGGGCCGCCGAGGCCGGCGTGACCGATCTGGTCCGCGCCGTGCAGGGCGACACCCAGACGCTCCCCGAGCTGGTCGCGCCCGGCACCGTCGACGCGGTGCTCTGCCACGGCGTGCTGGAGGTCGTCGACGACCCGGCCGAGGCGCTCGGCAGCCTGGCCGGCACCCTGCGCCGGGGCGGCTTCGTGAGCCTGCTGGCCGCCAACCGCAACGGCGCCGTGCTCGCCCGCGCGCTCGGCGGACACTTCGACGACGCCCGCGCGGTGCTGAGCGCCGCCGACGGCCGCTGGGGCGCGAGCGACCCGATGCCGCGCCGCTTCACCGGCGAGGAGCTGGACCGGCTGGCGTCCGGCGCCGGACTGCGGGTGGAGTCGGTGCACGGCGTGCGGGTCTTCGCCGATCTGGTGCCGGGCGTCCTGGTGGACACCGAGCCGGGCGCGCTGGACGCGCTGTTGAAGCTGGAGGAGGCCGCCGCCGGGCAGCCGGCCTTCCACGCCGTGGCGACCCAGCTCCACCTGCTGGCCACCCTGGGCTGACCGGGCGGCCCACCGCCGTTCGCCGACGGACTTCCCTCCGTTCGCCGGCGGATCCTCGGTGCGTCCCCCGCCCGTTTCCCGGCCTTCTCCCGGGGATCTCCCCAGGTCCGGGCCGATTCCAACGGCTCGGGCACTTGTCCGCCCCCCTCCGCGTTGAGGAGGGTGCGGTGAGGAGCCGCCGAAGTGGCCGGGCCCACGCGTGGTCGACCACTCCGCGAAGGGCCCGTGGACCGTATGATCTGGGTAAAGCCGGAAAGCATGACCGCCGGATGCTCGGGGCATATGGACGACACGGGCCCGGGCCCCCGCACAGGCGTCCGACCGCGCGTTCTGAAGGCTGATTGGACTTGCCACCCCGACCGGGGCGGCGGACCGGTCGCACCCGCGACCGACGAGTAGGAGGACTCCGTGCCGCTCTCGGAGCACGAGCAGCGACTGCTCGACCAGATGGAGCGAGCGCTGTATGCCGAAGATCCCAAATTCGCGTCGGCGCTCGAGGGAACCGGTCTGCGCACCTACACCCGTCGACGGGTCTATCTGGCCGTCGGCGGCTTCGTGGTCGGTATCGGCCTGCTGATGGGCGGCATGGTCGTCGACCAGATCTGGGTCAGTGTGGTCGGCTTCCTGGTGATGCTCGGGTGCGCCGTCTTCGCCGTGACCGGCTGGCGCCGTGGGCCCGCCGGCCAGGCGCAGCAGTCCGGCGGCGCGGCCGCCGCCCCCCGCCGCAAGGCCGGGATGATGGACCGGGTCGAACAGCGCTGGCAGCGTCGCCGGGACGAGCAGACCGGCGGGTTCTGAGGCCTCACCGCCGGTACCGGCGGACGGTACGGACACGACGAGGGCGGGCAGTCGACCGACTGCCCGCCCTCGTCGTGTCCGGGCGCCGTCAGGACGCCGGGTCGCCGTCGCCCCCGCCGCGGGGGCGGCGCCGGGTCAGCACCCGGCGGACCGGTCCGGTGACCGCTCCCACCGCCCGCCCCACCGCGGCGCCCGTCGCCAGCCGGGCGGTGAGCAGCGCGTCCGAGACGCGCCACCGCAGCTGGGCGGAGGAGGGCGGCAGCAGCACCGCCCGGATCCGCTCCCGCCGTCCGAGCCGGGCCCGCAGACCGTCCCGGGCGGTCCGGACGTCCGCCGCCAGCGGCTCGCCGATCTGCGCGGAGCGGGCGTAGAGCACCCGCTCGGTGGCCAGCGCGACCCGGCCGGCGGCGGCCGCCGAGGCCTCGTCCAGCTCACCGGTCTCGGCGATCCGGCGGGCGGCGGCGCGCGGGGTGCGCGACTCGTCCGGCGGGATGCCGAGGTCCCAGGCGGAGTCGATCAGCTCGTCCCAGGCGGCCAGCACCTGGGCGTCGGTGAGCCCGCCCGGACCCGGTCCGCCGGGGCGGCGCCGCCCGCCCGCGCCGAGCCGGCGCCGGCGCAGCAGGGCGCGCCAGGCCATCGGCACCAGCAGCAGGACGAACAGCAGCACCCCGACGACCAGGCCGGCCAGGGCCTTGCCGGAGGGCAGCCTGAACCCTTCGTGGGCGCCCGCCGCGGTGTCGCGCCTGTCGCCGCAGTCGCCGGTCCGGCGCAGCTTGGCGTCGCAGTCGGGGTTGGCGGACGGCACCTGGACCGGCGCGGTGGTCTGCGGCTGCGAGGTCGGCGCGGTGCTCGGCTGGGTGGCCGGCGAGGAGACCGGGTCCGAGTAGTCGGGCTGGATGCCGCGGGTCGGGGTGGGCTCGAAGCGCAGCCAGCCGTAGCCCTCGAAGTACAGCTCGGGCCAGGCGTGGTACATCGAGTCGGTCACCGAGTAGACGTTTCCGCCCTTGGTGTTGCCGGGGGTGAAGCCGAGCGCGACCCGGGAGGGGACGTCCAGGATGCGGGCCATCACCGCCATGGTGGAGGCGAAGTGGACGCAGAAGCCGCGGCGGCGGTCGAGGAAGTCCGCCATCGCGTCGCTGCCGCTGTCGGTCCTGGTGGTGACGTCGTACGTGAAGTCCGGGCCGGTGAACCAGGCGCGCAGCGCCTCCATCTTGTCGTACGCGTTCTTCGCGTTCTTCGTCTTCTCGAACGCGGTCTTCCGGACCACCTCGGGCAGAGCGGGCGGCACGGCGAGGTACCGCTGGCGGATCCGCTCGGGCGCGGCCGGCGCGGTACGCAGGGCGCTCGCGGTGGGCTGGACCTCCAGCCCGGTGACCGTGTACTTGAGGCCCTTGATCGCCTTCTCCTTGGCGGGGATCAGGCTGGCGGTGGCCTCGTCGAGCTGCCAGGCGCCGTTGTCGCGCAGGGCGACGTTCCGCGCCGGGTAGGGCATCGGCAGCCAGGCCTCGTCCAGCCGGTTGCCGATGATCACGTCGGTCCTGGCCTCGCGGGTGTCGAACGGGCCCAGGCCCTCGGGGGCGGGCAGGGAGCCGGTGAACGGGACCGTGGTCAGCGTGCTGCGCTTCCAGGTGGTGCCGTCGAAGGCGTCCAGCGCGCCGGTGCGCAGATACGTGGCGTCGGCGGACGGGCCCTCCGACGCGTAGGTGAACAGTTCGACGTTGCGCGGGCTGGGGAGCGTCCCGGTCAGGGCGACCAGCGGGTCGAGGCTGCTGACGCCCGCGGCGCCGCGGCCGGAGGCCGTTCCGGAGCCGGTGTGCAGCAGGCCGGAGCCCCAGCGCGGCAGGAAGGCCGGCAGCAGCAGGGCGATCGCGAGGGCCACCACGCCGACCTGGCGGCCGTTCTGGCCGAGCGCGCCCAGGCCGCTGCCCTCGCCGCGTTCGGCGCCCCGGTCGGCGCCGCGGAAGATCCGGCCCCAGCGGGAGACCCGGTCCTGGCCCTCGGCGAACAGCAGCACCAGGTAGCCGGTGGCGGCGGTGGCGAACCAGAGCCAGCTGCCCTGGTTGCCGGCCAGGCCGTTGCCGACCGAGTAGAGCGCGAGCAGCGGCAGCCCGGCCAGGGCCGAGCGGCGGTAGGTGACCGCGAGGGTGTCCACCGCGACGGCGATCACGCCGACCGCGCCGACCAGGATCAGCCGCAGGCCGGGGTTGGGCGGGGCCGGGATGGCGTAGTCGCGGACGTCGTTGAACCCCTGGCCGAGGATCCGGCCGAGGGTGTGGACCGACTCGGAGCCGGGCACGACGCCGCCGAAGACCGCCGCGGAGGAGGCGAAGCCCAGCAGCAGCAGGACGAACAGCACCAGCAGCTGGCCGATCGGGACGGTCCACCGGTAGAACGGCGTGCGCCGCAGTCCGGCGCCGACCGCGGCGATGACCGCCACCACCAGGGCGGCGTTGACGATCCAGCCCTTGGTGGTCAGCAGCGGGGTCAGGCAGAGCGCGGCCATGAGGGTGGCCAGCGCCGAGTACACGGTCAGTTTGGCCCGGGTGGTCACGCGCCGGCCTCTTCTCGGTAGGGGGCGGGCGACTCGGCCCGGTCGGCGGCCCGCCACAGCTCGGGGACGGAGTCGCCGGCGCGGACGGTGAGCACCGTCCAGCCGGCCTCGCGCAGCCGGCGCGCCCGGTCGCGGAACTCCTCGCCGCCGGTGTCGGGGGCGAGCATCCGCAGGCCGGCCCAGGTGCCGGTGTCGAGCAGGAAGACGACGGCGCCGCCGGTGCGGCCGCGCAGCCGGGCGAGCCGGGCGGTCTGCTCCTCGTCGAGTTCGCCGAGGACGGCCACCAGCAGGCCCTCGCCGCCGGCCCGCAGCGGCTCCTCGGCGCGGGAGAGCCCGGCCCCGTCGGAGAGGTCGACGACCGCGAGCGCGTCCAGGATGACACCGGAGGTGTCGGCGGCGCTGTGCCCGCCGTCGCCGTCGGTGCTGGGGACGGCGTGGCCGGTGTCGGTGAGCAGACGGGTCTGGTAGCCGCGCTCCAGCAGGTGCGCGGCGACGGAGGCGGCGCAGCTGACGGCCCATTCGAAGGAGGAGGCCGGGCCGCTGCCCCGGTGGCCGGTCTCCCGGGTGTCCAGCAGGACGGTGGCGCGGGCCCTGCGGGGCTGCTCCTCGCGGCGGACCATCAGTTCGCCGTAGCGGGCGGTGGACTTCCAGTGCACCCGGCGCAGGTCGTCGCCGGCCCGGTACTCGCGCAGGATGACGTCGTCGTCGCCGGCCAGCGCGAGGGCCCGGGTGTGGCTCTCGCCCTGCCCGGCCCACTCGCCGCTGAGCCGCACGTAGGGCAGCGCCAGCACCTGCGGGACGACGGTGAGCACGTCGGAGGCGGCGAACGAGCGGTTCAGCTCGCACATTCCGAACGGGTCGGAGAGCCGCAACTGGAGCGGGCCGAGCGGGTAGCGGCCGCGCAGGTCGGAGCGGACCCGGTAGGAGACCTCGCGGTGGCCGCGCGGCTCGACCCGGTCCAGCACGAACCGCGGGCGCGGTCCGAGCACGTACGGGACCTTGTCCTCCAGGAGCAGCAGGCCGGTGGGGACCCGTGAGACGTTGTCCACCCGCAGGTGCACCCGGGCCTCCTGGCCGGCCACCGCCCGGTGCGGGGTGAGCCGGCGTCCGCTGGCGACCCGGTAGCGGGTGTTGGCCAGCAGCAGCACGGCGGCCAGCGGCAGTACGGCGAGCAGCACGCCGACGCGCAGCAGCGCGTCCTGGCCGAGCAGGTACGCGCAGACCACCGCGGTCAGCCCGGCGGCGAGGAAGGACCGCCCCCGGGTGGTGAGGCCGCGCAGGCCGGCGCGCAGGCCCGACGGTTCGTCGGACGGGCCCACCTCAGCCCCTCCGGACGGCGCTGCCGCCCTGCTGCGGGCGCGGCAGCGGCAGGCGGGCGACCAGGTCGGCGACGATCTGCTCGGAGGTGCGGCGGCTGAGCTGGGTCTCGGCGGTCGGCATCAGGCGGTGGGCGAGCACCGGGACGGCGAGGCGCTGGATGTCGTCCGGGGTGACGTAGTCGCGCCCGTCCAGGGCAGCGGCGGCGCGGGCGGCCCGGACCAGGTGCAGGGTGGCGCGCGGCGAGGCGCCGAGCCGCAGCTCGTGGCTGCTGCGGGTGGCGGCGACCAGGTCGACGGCATAGCGGCGGACCGGGTCGGCGACGTGCACGGTGCGGACCAGCTCGACCAGCTTGAGGATGTCGGCGGCGTGCGCGACCGGCTGGAGGTCGTCCAGCGGGCTGGCGCCGGCGTGCACGTCGAGCATGGCGAACTCGGCCTCGGGGCTGGGGTAGCCCATCGAGATCCGGGCCATGAAGCGGTCCCGCTGGGCCTCCGGGAGGGGGTAGGTGCCCTCCATCTCGACCGGGTTCTGGGTGGCGACCACCATGAACGGCGAGGGCAGCTCGTAGCTGGTGCCGTCGATGGTGACCTGGCGCTCCTCCATCGACTCCAGCAGCGCGGACTGGGTCTTCGGCGAGGCGCGGTTGATCTCGTCGCCGACCACGATCTGGGCGAAGATCGCGCCGGGGCGGAACTCGAAGTCGCGCTGCTGCTGGTCGAAGATGTTGGTGCCGGTGACGTCCGAGGGCAGCAGGTCGGGGGTGAACTGGATGCGCCGCACGGTGCAGTCGACGGACCGGGCGAGCGCCTTGGCGAGCATCGTCTTGCCGACGCCGGGCACGTCCTCCAGCAGCAGGTGGCCCTCGGCGAGCAGCACGGTCAGGGCGATCCGGACGGCTTCCGGCTTGCCCTCGATCACGTTCTCGATGTTGGCCCGGACCCGGTCGACGACGGCGGCGAGTTCCGGCAGACCGACCGGGCTGTAGCCCGGTGCCTCCTGGCCGCCCCCCGCACGACCGTTGAGACCGGCCTGATCGCTGTAGCTCGTCACCCGTTCGCTCCCTGGCACACCACGACCGGCTCCGTCCGAGCCCGGCCCCACCCCATGCTGGACGCGGCCCCTCCGGGAGCGGTTCCGCGTGCGGGAGCCGGTGCCGGGGTACGGCCTGCGGCTGGCCGCCCCAGGTGGTTCGAGGTCAGACCGGCAGGCGCATTCTCCCCCCTGCGGGCGTCAGAAGTCACCACTTGGAAGGGCCGCCCAGGTCGGGGGAGGGGGCCGGGGGCACCCGGCGGGCCCGGACGGCGTCGGCCGGGCCGGTCGGGCGGCGGGGGATCAGCCGATCTCGCGCAGCAGGCCGGTGTGGACGTCGAACACGAAGCCGCGCACGTCGTCGGTGTGGAGCAGGAAGGGCGAGGTGCGGACCCGCTGCATGGACTGGCGGACGTCGCCGTCCAGGTCGACGAAGGCCTCGACCGCCCACTGCGGACGCTGGCCGACCTCCAGCTCCAGCTCGCGGCGGAAGTCCTCGGTGAGGCCGAGCAGGCCGCAGCCGGTGTGGTGGATCAGCGCGATCGAGCGAGTGCCGAGGGCGCGCTGGCTGATGGTGAGGGAGCGGATGGTGTCGTCGGTGACCACGCCGCCCGCGTTGCGGATGACGTGGGCGTCGCCGAGTTCCAGGCCGAGCGCGGCGAACAGGTCGAGACGGGCGTCCATGCAGGCCACCACGGCGATCCGCTGGACCGGGCGGGCGTCCATGCCGCCGTCGCGGAAGGTCAGCGCGTACGCGCGGTTGGCCGCGACGAAGCGGTCGATGATGGTCGGGGTGGGGTCGGCAGCGGCGGTCGGCGTGGGCCGGTCGGGAGTCACTGTCATGGTGAAGACGTTAGTGCGATTTCCGTGTTCGCGGTGGGGCTGATTGCGACAGAGCGGACGCCTGTGACCGAGGGCGTCCCCACAACGCCGGGGCGGGCGGGAGTCCGCCGTCCGGGTGGCCCGGCCAGGCCTCTGGCATGTGCCACCAGCACCGTCCCGACCTGCGGAGATCCGTACCGCCGCCCGGGTGGTGCGCCGGAGCGGGCCATTGACTGACGGGGCGTGCGCGATAGAGTTGCGGCGCAGTGGAGCACACCCGCCGGGGCCCGTCAACCGGGCCTTTCCGGCCGTGCGGTGACCGACGCGGCCCGTGGCCTCCACCCGCTCTCCGTGCCACCTGGCGCACCTTCCCCGGCGCCGGGCGGACACGACCTTCCCCTTGAGCGGGCGGGGACCACGGGCCGCGCGGCCCGGCCCGTGCGACGGCTCCGCCGCGTGGTGGGACAGAATGGTCGGAGCTCCCCGGACGTCGGGCGGCTTTCGCACCGAGGAAGGGCGCCACAGCGCATGACCACCAACGATCCGGCACCCAAGCACGTCCCGGTGATGCTGCAGCGGTGCATGGACGCGCTGGCCCCGGCGATCTCGCGGCCCGGCGCGGTGGTGGTGGACGCCACCCTCGGCCTCGGCGGCCACAGCGAGGCCCTGCTCACCCAGTTCCCGGACGTCCGGCTGATCGCGGTGGACCGCGACCCGGCGGCGCTGAAGCTCTCCGGCGAGCGGCTGGCCCCCTTCGGCGACCGGGCCACCCTGGTGCACGCCGTCTACGACGAGATCCCCGAGGTGCTGGAGCGCCTCGACGTCCCGAAGGCCGACGGCATCCTCTTCGACCTCGGCGTCTCCTCGATGCAGCTGGACGAGGCCGACCGCGGCTTCGCCTACGCCCAGGACGCGCCGCTGGACATGCGGATGGACCAGACCCGGGGGATCAGCGCGGCCGAGGTGCTGAACACCTACAGCCACGGCCAGCTGGCCCGGATCCTCAAGGTGTACGGCGAGGAGCGGTTCGCCGGCAAGATCGCCTCGGTCATCCTCCGGGAGCGGGAGAAGGAACCGTTCACCACCAGCGCGCGTCTGGTCGATCTGGTGCGCAACGCCATCCCGGCCGCCACCCGCCGGACCGGCGGGAACCCGGCCAAGCGGACGTTCCAGGCGCTGCGGATCGAGGTCAACGGCGAGCTGGAGGTCCTGGACCGGGCGATCCCCGGGGCGCTGGACGTCCTGGCGCTCGGCGGGCGGATCGCCGTGATGTCCTACCAGTCGCTGGAGGACCGCCTGGTCAAGCAGTACTTCGCGGCCGGGGCCACCAGCACCGCTCCGCCGGGGCTGCCGTTCGTCCCCGAGGAGCACCAGCCCTGGCTGAAGCTGATCACCCGCGGTGCCGAGTTGGCCACGGAGGAGGAGATCGAGGAGAACCGGCGCGCCGCGCCCGTGCGGCTGCGGGTGGCGGAGAGGATCAGGGACCGAAGCACCCGGGGCTGACCGGCACCGGGGCGGTCCGAAGGGCGGAGGAACGAAGTGGTGGGGCCGGTGGCCGGAGGCGGGGCGGGGGTCCGGGTGCTCCCCGGACAGAGCGGCAGGGCGCGGATCACCGTGCGCCCTGGTCGGCCGGTGCGGGGGCGTACGCCGTTCGCGGTGCTGGTGGTGCTGTTGCTCGGGGCCGGGCTGCTCGGACTGCTGGCGCTGAACACCGCGCTCAACGAGGGCTCCTTCGAGCTGTCCCGGCTGCAGCGGCAGACCACGGTGCTGACCGACGAGCAGCAGGGGCTGCAGCACCAGATCGACCAGAACTCCGCGCCGGACGCGCTGGCCCGCCGGGCCGCCGAGCTGGGCATGGTGCCCGGCGGCGGGATGGCCTTCCTCGACGTGCCGAACGGCGGCGCGGTGGTCGGCACGCCCAAGGCGGCCCAGGACAGCCCGCCGGTGAAACGGTCCACCGCGGAACCGTGGCCCGGGACGCTGCCCGCGCCGGGCGCCCAGCCGAGCGGTCAGCCGACCCCGGCGGCGACGGCCCCGGCCGCCCCGCCGCCCGCCGCGGTCCCGCCGACCGGCCCGGCGACGGGCGGCGACGTCACCGTCCAGGTCAACCCGGGCACGGCGAAGCCGTCGCCGCACGCGAGCGGGGGTGCCGGCCGATGAGCACGCCCCGTCAGCCCTCCGGCGGCGGTAGCGGCGGGCGCCGGCCCGTCAAGGGCGCCGCGCCGCGTCCGGACGCCCCGCGCGGACAGTCCGCCGGCCGCGCCCAGAGCCCCAAGGCGCCGAACCCGAAGGCACAGGCCCCCAAGGCGCAGGCCCCCAAGGCACAGACGCCCAGGTCGCAGAGCCCCAAGCCGCAGGCCGCCAAGCAGCCGGCCGCCAAGCCGCCGGCCGCCAAGGGACAGGGCGTCCGGCCCCGCCCCGCGGGCGCTCCGCAGCAGCGCCGCTCCGACGGCCGCCCGCCGGTCCCGCGGCCGCGCCCGCAGCGCCGCCCGCCGGCCCGCCGCCCCGCCCCCCGGGGGATCCGGCTGGCCGATCCGCGCCGCCGCCTGCGGGTGATCACCATCGCGCTCTCGGTGGTGTTCTCGGTGTTCGCCGGGCGGCTGGTCCAGCTCCAGCTGCTGGACTCCGACGCGCTGGCCGCCGACGCCAACACCAACCGCTACCTGAACATCCCGATCACCGCCGAGCGCGGCTCGATAACGTCCTCCGACGGCGTCGCCCTGGCCACCACTGTCGACGCCTACGACATCACCGCCGACCCGGCGATGTTCACCCCCGAGGCGACCGGCCTGCCCGACGCCCCGGAACAGGCCGCCGCGCTGCTGGCGCCGATCCTCGGCGTGCCCAAGGAGAAGATCGCCGCCGACCTGCACACCCCCAAGTCCCGCTACAAGCGGCTGGCCGCCCAGCAGAGCCCGGACGTCAAGAACCAGATCAGCGACCTCAAGTCCGGCCTGGAGAAGCAGGCCGGCTCGCGGGCCTGCCAGGCCCAGAAGCGGCTGCTGAACAAGCCCGCCGAGGAGGGCGGCCGCACCCGGGTGGACAACGAGTGCGTCAACCCGCTGGCCGGCGTCTTCAACCGGGACACCCAGAAGCGGGTCTACCCGTCCGACGGGCTGGCCGCCAACCTGGTCGGCTTCGTCAACGCCGAGGGCGAGGGCGCCGGCGGGCTGGAGCAGCAGTACCAGAAGCTGCTGGCCGGCAAGGAGGGCCGCAGCAGCTACGCCCAGGCCGGCGGCCGGCTGGTGCCCACCGCGGGCGGCTCGCTGGACCCCGCCGTGCCCGGCACCGACCTGCGGCTGACCGTCAACCGGGACATCCAGTGGGCGGCCCAGCGCGCCATCACCGACCAGGTCGCCAACGCCGGGGCGGAGAAGGGCTACGTGATCGTCCAGGACGTGCGGAACGGGCAGGTGCTGGCGATGGCCACCTCGCCCGGCTTCAACCCGAACGACCTGAGCACCGCCAAGAACTCGCAGCTCGGCAACGCCGCCCTGCAGGACGCCTACGAGCCCGGCTCCACCGCCAAGCTGATGACCATGGCGGCCGTCCTGGACACCGGCAAGGCCACCTGGGACACCAAGGTCACCGTGCCGTACCCGCTGGTCCGCGGCGACGTGGCGTTCAAGGACGACATCGAGCACGAGACCTGGTACCTGACCCTGGCCGGCGTGCTCGCCAAGTCCTCCAACATCGGCACCATCGAGGCCGCCCAGACCCTCGGCGCCACCCAGCCCGAGGCGAACCAGGTGCTCTACGACTACCTGCGGAAGTTCGGCATCGGCCAGCAGACCGGCCTGGGCTTCCCCGGCGAGACCGCCGGACTGCTCGACAAGCCGGAGGACTGGAAGGCGTCCAAGCAGTACACCATCCCGTTCGGCCAGGGCCTGTCGGTCAACGCGCTGCAGGCGACCTCGGTGTTCTCGACCATCGCCAACGGCGGGGTCCGGGTGGCGCCCAGCGTGGTCCAGGGCACCACCGCGCCGGACGGCAAGTACACCCAGGCCCCGGCGTCCGAGCAGTCCCGGGTGGTCAGCGAGCAGACCGCCAAGACCCTCACCGAGATGCTGGAGTCGGTCGTCTCCGACGAGCAGGGCACCGGCGGCAAGGCCGCGATCCCCGGCTACCGGGTCGCCGGAAAGACCGGCACCGCCAACCGGGTGGACCCGAAGGTCGGCGGCTACCGCGGGTACACCGCCTCCTTCATCGGCTTCGCCCCGGCCGACCAGCCCCGGGTCACCGTCTCCTGCGTGATCCAGGACCCGGTCAACGGCCACTTCGGCGGCCAGCTGTGCGGCCCGGTCTTCAAGCAGGTGATGGAGTTCACCCTCAAGACCCTCCAGGTCCCGCCGAGCGGCAGCGAGGCGCCCAACCTGCCCGTCGAGTGGAAGCCGTGATCGACCATGAGCAACGACCGGGCGGGTGCGGCCGCCGGTGCGGAAAAGGGCCGGTTTGGCCCTGGACGCCCTTCGGCGGATAGCCTCTCCGCCGTGCCGAAACCCGATCAAATCACCGTGAGCCCGCCCCGCCCCGCCCGGACCGGCGCCCGTCCGCTCGCCGAGGTCGCCCGCCTGCTGGGCCTCGACCCCGTCGAGGGGCCCGAGGTCACCGGCGTCACCCACAACGCCCGCGAGGTCCGCCCCGGCGACGTGTACGTGGCGTTCCCGGGCGCCAACCACCACGGCGCCTCGTTCGCCGGGCAGGCCGCCGAGGCCGGCGCGGTCGCGGTGCTCACCGACCCGGCCGGCGCCGAGCTGGCGGCGGGCAGCGGCCTGCCGCTGCTGGTCGTCGACCGGCCCCGGGCCCGGATGGGCGAGCTCGCGGCCGCCGTCTACGACCGGCCGTCCGATCGCCTGCTGATGATCGGGCTCACCGGCACCAACGGCAAGACCACCACCTCCTACCTGGTCGAGGGCGGCCTGCGCGGCGCCGACCGCCATCCCGGTGTGATCGGCACCGTCGAGATGCGGGTCGGCGACGAGCGGATCAAGAGCGAGCGGACCACCCCCGAGGCCACCGACCTGCACGCGATCCTCGCCGTGATGGGCGAGCGCGGCGCCGACGCGGTGACCATGGAGGTCTCCAGCCACGCCCTGGTCTACGGCCGCACCGACGGCGTGGCCTACGACGTCGCGCTGTTCAACAACCTCACCCCCGAGCACCTCGACTTCCACCCGGACATGGAGGACTACTTCCAGGCGAAGGCCCGGCTCTTCCAGCCCGGCAAGTCCCGCGCCGGCGTGGTCAACCTGGACGACGCCTACGGCCGCCGGCTCGCCGCCGAGGCGAAGATCCCGGTCGCCACCTTCTCCGCCACCGGCGCCCCCGGGGCGGACTGGCGCGCGGTGGACGTCCAGCTCGGCCCGATCGGCTCGACCTTCCGGGTGCTCGGCCCCGACGGCGCCGAGGCGGACGCCTCCGTGCCGCTGCCCGGGCCGTTCAACGTCGCCAACGCACTGGCCGCGATCGTCGTGCTCGCCACCGCCGGGCTGCCGCTGGAGCGGGCCGTGGCCGGTGTCGCCGCCGTCCCCGGCGTGCCCGGCCGGCTGGAACGGGTGGACGCGGGCCAGCCGTACGTCGCGGTGGTCGACTACGCGCACAAGCCGGACGCCCTGGAGGCCGTCCTCGGCTCGCTGCGCGAGGTCACCAAGGGCCGGCTGCACGTGGTGGTCGGCTGCGGCGGCGACCGCGACCCGCACAAGCGCGCCCCGATGGGCGGCATCGCCGCCCGGCTCGCCGACACCGCCCTGCTGACCAGCGACAACCCGCGCAGCGAGGACCCGCTGGCGATCCTCGCCAGCATGCTGAACGGCGCCGCCGCGGTGCCCGAGGCCGAGCGCGGCGCCGTGCTGGTCGTGCCCGACCGCGCGGAGGCGATCGAGCTGGCGGTCGCCCGCGCCCAGGCCGGCGACACCGTGCTGGTGGCCGGCAAGGGCCACGAGCTCGGCCAGTACGTACGAGACGAGATCCGCCCCTTCGACGACCGGGAGGTGCTGCGCGAATCCATCGCGCGGACCACGGCCGCCCGGGGCACCGGAGGAGTAGAGCAGTCGTGATCGCACTGACCCTCGCCGAGGTGGCCGCCGCAGTCGGGGGAACCCTGTCCGGCGCCGACCCCGACGCCCTGGTGACGGCCCCGGTCGAGGTCGACTCCCGCAAGGTCCGCCCCGGCGGGCTGTTCGCGGCCTTCGTCGGCGAGCACGTGGACGGCCACGACTACGCGGCCACCGCGGTCGGGGCCGGCGCCGTCGCGGTGCTGGCCTCCCGCCCGGTCGGCGGTCCCGTCGTCCTGGTCGACAGCGTGGTGGACGCCCTCGGCAAGCTGGCCCGCACCGTCGTGGGCCGCTCCGAGGCCGCCGTGGTCGCGCTGACCGGCTCGGCCGGCAAGACCAGCACCAAGGACCTCATCGCCCAGCTGCTGGAGCGCCTGGGCGACACGGTCTACCCGCCCGGCTCGCTCAACAACGAGATCGGGCACCCGATGACCGCCCTGCGGGTCGAGGACGCCACCCGACACCTGGTGCTGGAGATGGGCGCCCGGCACAAGGGCGACATCGAGTACCTCACCTCGATCACCCCGCCCCGGATCGGCCTGGTGCTCAACGTCGGCACCGCGCACGTCGGCGAGTTCGGCTCCCAGGAGGCGATCGCCGAGGCCAAGGGCGAACTCGTCGAGGCGCTGCCCGCCGACGGCACGGCGATCCTCAACGCGGACGACCGACTGGTGCGCGCGATGGCCGCGCGGACCAGGGCGAAGGTGGTGTTCTTCGGCGAGTCCGCGGAGGCCGGCGTCCGGGCACAGGACGTTCGCCTGGACTCCACCGGACGTCCATCCTTCACGCTGAGCACCCCGGCCGGTTCCGCACCCGTGCAGCTGCGCCTGTACGGTGAGCACCACGTCTCGAACGCCCTCGCCGCCGCCGCGGTGGCGATGGAGCTCGGGATGACCGTCGACGACACCGCCGAAGCGCTGAGCCAGGCGGGTGCGCTGTCCCGCTGGCGCATGGAGGTCGTCGACCGGGCCGATGGTGTCACCGTCGTCAACGACGCCTACAACGCGAACCCCGACTCGATGCGGGCCGCGCTGCGGGCGCTCATCTCGATGGGGGGGCGCGGCCCGGAGCGCCGCCGCACCTGGGCGGTGCTCGGCGAGATGCGGGAGCTCGGCGAGGACAGCCTGGCCGAGCACGACGCCATCGGGCGGCTCGCCGTCCGGCTGGACGTCACCAAGCTGGTGGCGGTCGGCGGACGCGAGGCGGCCTGCATGGAACTGGGCGCGAGGAACGAAGGTTCGTGGGGTGAGGAGTCGGTGCTGGTGTCCGACGCGGACGCGGCGGTCGAGCTGCTGCGCAGTCAGCTGCGGCCGGGGGATGTGGTGCTGGTGAAGGCCTCCCGTTCGGTGGGGCTGGAGAAGGTGGCCGAGGCCCTCCTCGCGGACGGTGCGGCCGAGTAATGAAGCAGATCCTCTTCTCCGGCATGATCGGCCTGATCCTGTCGCTGGTCGGCACCCCCGCGCTGATCAAGCTGCTCGCCCGGCAGGGCTACGGCCAGTACATCCGCGACGACGGCCCCAAGGCGCACCACAGCAAGAAGGGCACGCCCACCATGGGCGGCATCGCGTTCATCCTGGCGACCCTGGTCGCCTACTTCGCCACCAAGGCGATAACGCGCGAGAGCCCGACCGCCTCCGGGCTGCTGGTGCTGTTCCTGACCACCGGTCTGGGCCTGGTGGGCTTCCTCGACGACTACATCAAGGTCGTCAAGCGCCGCTCGCTGGGCCTGCGGGCCAAGGCCAAGCTGGCCGGCCAGTCGATCGTCGGCCTCGCCTTCGCGGTCCTGGCCCTGCAGTTCCCCGACAACGCGGGCCGCCGCCCGGCCTCCGAGCACCTGTCCTTCGTCCGGGACTTCGAGTGGGCGATCGGCCCGGTGCTGTTCGTCATCTTCGCGTACTTCCTGATCGCGGCCGCCTCCAACGGCGTCAACCTGACGGACGGTCTGGACGGCCTGGCCACCGGCGCCTCGGTGATGGCCTTCGGCGCCTACACCTTCATCGGCGTCTGGGAGTACGGCCAGAGCTGCGCCTACGTGGCCTCGGCCACCTCGAACTGCTACGACGTCCGCGATCCGCTGGACCTCGCGGTGGTCGCGGCCGCCCTGATGGGCTCCTGCTTCGGCTTCCTGTGGTGGAACACCTCGCCCGCCAAGATCTTCATGGGCGACACCGGCTCGCTGGCCCTCGGCGGCGCGCTGGCCGGTCTGGCGATCTGCTCGCGCACCGAGATCCTGCTCGTCCTGCTGGGCGGCCTCTTCGTGATCATCACCCTCTCGGTGATCATCCAGGTCGGCTCGTTCCGGATGACCGGCAAGCGCGTGTTCAAGATGGCCCCGCTGCAGCACCACTTCGAACTCAAGGGCTGGAGCGAGGTCCTGGTCGTGGTCCGGTTCTGGATCATCCAGGGCCTGTGCGTGGCCGTCGGCCTCGGCCTCTTCTACGCGGGATGGGTGACCGGATGACCGTCGCCGAACCGACCGGCCCGGACTGGGCCGGGCTCCCGGTCGCCGTCGCCGGGCTGGGCGTCTCCGGCATCAGCGCCGCCCGGGTCCTGCACGGCCTCGGCGCGCAGGTCACCGTCGTGGACGGCGGCTCCGGCGAGGGCCTGAAGGCCCGCGCCGCCGAGCTGGAGGCGCAGGGCGTCACCGTCCGCCTCGGCGACGGCGCCACCCTGCCCGAGGGCACCCGGCTGGTCGTCACCTCGCCCGGCTGGCCGCCGAGCAGCCCGCTGTTCGCCGCGGCCGCCGAGGCCGGTGTCGAGGTCTGGGGCGACGTCGAGCTGGCCTGGCGGCTGCGCAGGCCGCTGCCCGCCACCGGCGAGCCCGCCCCCTGGCTGGCCGTCACCGGCACCAACGGCAAGACCACCACCGTCCAGATGCTCGCCTCGATCCTCACCGCCGCCGGCCGGCGCACCGCCGCCGTCGGCAACGTCGGGGTCTCGGTGCTGGACGGGGTGCTCGCCGAGGAGCCCTACGACGTGCTCGCCGTCGAGCTCTCCAGCTACCAGCTGCACTGGGCGCCCTCGCTGCGCCCGTACGCGGCGGCCGTGCTCAACCTGGCGCCCGACCACCTCGACTGGCACGGCTCGATGGAGGCGTACGCCGCCGACAAGGGCCGGATCTACGAGGGCAACGTCGTCGCCTGCGTCTACAACCTGGCCGACCCGGCCACCGAGGCACTGGTCCGCGAGGCGGACGTCGAGGAAGGCTGCCGGGCGATCGGTTTCGGCCTCGGCGCGCCCGGCCCGTCGAACTTCGGCGTGGTCGAGGGCCTGCTGGTGGACCGGGCCTTCGTGGCCGACCGGGCCAAGAACGCCGCCGAACTCGGCGCGGTCGAGGACGTCAACCCGCCGGCTCCGCACAACATCGCCAACGCCCTCGCGGCCGCGGCGCTGGCCCGGGCCTACGGGGTGGAGCCGAAGGCCGTCCGGGAGGGCCTGCGGGCCTTCCGCCCGGACGCGCACCGGATCGCCGAGGTCGCGGTGGTCGACGGCGTCACGTACGTCGACGACTCCAAGGCGACCAACACCCACGCCGCCGCGGCCTCGCTCGCCGCGTACCGGCCGATCGTCTGGATCGCCGGCGGCCTGGCCAAGGGCGCGACCTTCGACGACCTGGTCCAGGGCGCGGCCGAGCGGCTGCGGGCCGCCGTGCTGATCGGCGAGGACCGCGCGCTGATCCGCGAGGCGCTGGCGCGACACGCGCCGGATGTCCCGGTGATCGAGGCGGCCGAGGGCCAGACTGGCGCGGTGGCGATGACCGAGGTGGTCCGTGCGGCCGCGTCGCTCGCCCGAACGGGTGACACGGTGCTGCTGGCACCGGCCTGCGCCTCGATGGACATGTTCACCAACTACGGCGAGCGCGGCGACCTGTTCGCCGCGGCCGTCCGGGAGCTGGCGGACCGGTAGGGACGTGGACGGGCTCCGGCCTGAGGGACGAGATGGGGAGCGGAGCGTGGCCGGGAGCGGCAGGGCGGGCGGTTCGGGCGTGCCGGAGAAGGGCCGCCCGGTCGATCCCTTCCGGGTGATCTCGGCCACCACCACCGCCTACAAGTCGGCCGGCCCGGTGGCCCGTCTGCAGGCCTTCCGGGCCCGCGCGCGGTACGCCCTGGACCGGCCGCTCACGCCCTACCTGCTGATCGCCGGCACGGCGCTGCTGCTGGTCGTGCTCGGGCTGATGATGGTCTTCTCGGCCTCGCAGATCCTCGCGCTCGGCCAGCACCGCTCGACCCAGTTCTACTTCTACAAGCAGCTGCTCGCGGTGGTGCTCGGCTTCGCGCTGCTGCTGGGCTTCGCCCTGGTGCCGGTGGCCGTGCTGCGGGTGATCGTCTACCCGGTGATGTTCGCGGTGATCGGCGCCATGGTGCTGGTCGCGATCCCGGGCATCGGCATGGAGGTCAACGGCAACCGGAACTGGCTGGATTTCGGCGTGTTCCAGTTCCAGCCGTCGGAGTTCGCCAAGCTCGCCCTGGTGCTCTGGGGCGCCGACCTGCTGGCCCGCAAGCACAAGACCGGCACGCTGGACCAGTGGAAGCACCTGCTGGTCCCGCTGGTGCCGGGCACCCTGCTGCTGCTCGCGCTGATCATGCTCGGCGGCGACATGGGCACCACGATGATCCTGGTGGCGATGCTGTTCGGCCTGCTCTGGATGGTCGGCGCGCCGCTGCGGCTGTTCGTCGCCACCCTGGGCGTGGCCGTCGTGGTCTGCACCGCCCTGGTGGTCACCGTCCCGCACCGCGCCGAGCGGCTCTCCTGCATCGGCGTGACCAAGCTCGACCCGGCCGGCGCCTGCTTCCAGGCGCTGCACGGCGTCTACTCGTTCGGCCTCGGCGGTCTGTTCGGCTCCGGACTCGGCGCCGGCGTGGAGAAGTGGGGCCAGCTCCCGGAGGCGCACACCGACTTCATCTTCGCCACCACCGGCGAGGAACTGGGTCTGGTGGGGACGCTGTCGGTGATCGGTCTCTTCGCGGCACTAGGCTACGCGGGTATCCGTGTGGCCATCGGCACGAAGGATCCCTTCGTCAGGTACGCCGCGGGAGCCGCCACCACGTGGATCATGGCGCAGGCCATGATCAACCTGGGGTCGGCGCTGGGACTGCTGCCCATCGCGGGCGTCCCGCTCCCGCTGTTCTCCTACGGCGGTTCCGCCATGCTGTCGGCCATGTCCGCGATCGGGGTGCTGCTCTGCCTGGCACGCAGCAGCTCGGGCGCGAAGGCGGCCCTGGCCGCCCGGAGCAAGAACTCCCGGATCAGGAAGCAGCTGGCCCGGGTGCTGCCACGACGACGAACCACAGCGCGCCCGGCCAGCGGGCCGGCACGCAGGGAGCGGTGAATTTCGGTGCATGTCGTACTCGCCGGCGGGGGGACCGCCGGTCACATCGAGCCGGCCATGGCCCTCGCGGACGCCCTCCGCAGGCATGACCCGTCCGTCGGGATCACCGCCCTCGGCACCGAGCGCGGCCTGGAGACCCGACTGGTCCCCGAGCGCGGCTACCAGCTGGAGCTGATCCCGGCCGTCCCGCTGCCCCGCAAGCCCACCCCCGAGCTGATCACCGTGCCGGGCCGGCTGCGCGGCACCGTCCGGGCCGCCCAGGAGATCATCGAGCGGGTCAAGGCGGACGCCGTGGTCGGCTTCGGCGGCTACGTCGCGATGCCCGCCTACCTGGCCGCCAAGCGGGCCGGTGTGCCGATCGTGGTGCACGAGGCCAACGCCCGGCCCGGCCTGGCCAACAAGATCGGCGCCCGGTACAGCGACTTCGTCGCCGTCTCCACGCCGGACAGCAAGCTGCGCGACTCCCGGTACATCGGCATCCCGCTGCGCCGGACCATCGCGACCCTGGACCGCAACGCGGTCCGCCCGGAGGCCCGGCACTACTTCGGCCTCGACCAGCGGCTGCCCACCCTGCTGGTCTCCGGCGGCTCGCAGGGCGCCCGCCGGCTGAACGAGACGATCGCCGCGATCGCCCCCCGGCTCCAGCAGTACGGGGTGCAGATCCTGCACGCGGTCGGCCCGAAGAACGAGCTGCCGCAGGTGGACGAGATCCCCGGGATGCCGCCGTACCGCCCGGTGCCGTACCTGGACCGGATGGACCTCGCCTACGCGGCGGCCGACATGATGCTCTGCCGGGCCGGCGCCATGACGGTGGCCGAGCTGGCCGCGGTCGGCCTGCCCGCCGCGTTCGTGCCGCTGCCGATCGGCAACGGCGAGCAGCGGCTGAACGCCCAGCCGATGGTCAAGGCCGGCGGCGGCCTGCTGGTCGACGACGCCGAGCTGACCCCGGACTGGGTGCTGCAGAACGTGCTGCCGGTGCTCACCGACCCGCAGCGGCTGTGGGACATGAGCCGGGCCGCCGCCGAGTTCGGCCGCCGGGACGCCGACGACCTGCTGGTCGGCATGGTCTACGAGGCCATCGAGGCCGCCCGGGGCGGCCGCCGTCGTGGCTGACGCCCGGCCCGCCGATCCCCTCGACGAGGAGTTCGAGGCCGAGGAGTACGCTCCTCGGCTCCGGCTCTCCCGGCGGGGGGCGGTGGTGCTGGGCGCCCTGGCGGTGGTGCTCCTCGGCACGCTGTCCTGGCTGGTGTTCCTCTCCTCGGTGCTGGAGGTCCGCTCGGTCTCGGTGCAGGGGATGCGGGACGACCGGCTGACGGCCGACGAGGTCCGCTCGGCGATCGGCGGGGTCGGTTCCGGCCCGCTGGCCCGGGTGGACCTCGACGAGGCCCGCCGACGGGTGGAGGCGATCCCCCGGGTGGCGCGGGCGGAGGTCTGGCGCGGCTGGCCGAACACCCTGCGGGTGAAGGTCGCCCAGCGCACGGCGGTCGCCGTGGTCAAGGGCGAGGACGGGCAGTTCACCCAGGTCGACGCGGGCGGCGTGAGCTTCGCCACCGAACCGGCCGCCCCGGAGGGGGTGCCGGTGGTCGAGCTGAAGCTGAGCCAGCAGGCCCTGGACGTCGAGTCGGTGATCGGCCGTCCGCAGCTGGTGCAGGGCGCCGTGGCGGTGGCCGCCGGCCTGCCGGCGGACGTGCGCCAGAAGGCCGGGGCCGTTCTCGTGCACTCGTACGACGACATCCAGCTGCAGCTCGGCGGCGGGGTGACGGTGCGCTGGGGGAGTCCCGAGCAGATCGATCGAAAAGCCCGGGTCCTGGTGGCACTGCTGACTCAGAAGGGTACGAACTTCGATGTGAGCGCCCCGGACTCGCCGGCGGTGTCCGGATGATCCGGTAGGTTTCTGGGGCACAAGGGTTTCACGCGAAGCACGTCGCCGAAAGGTGGCGACGGGCGACGGGTGGGCTTGACGCGGTTTCGTGTCGGCCTGACGCTTGGTGGTCACCCCGGTTTCATGCGCCGGTCGATGATCACATAGGCTCAAAAGAAAAAGGGAAGCTCGGCGTGTTCGTTGAAACACGTGGCCGGAGCCACCTAGTGTCCTGTGTCACCAGACTGTGTTCCCTGGTGATGTGACAGAGGCACAGCACTAACCCTAAAGGTCAAGTTTAGGGTTGGGGTCGGCGGTCGGCATTTCGGACATTACGTCAGAAACCAGGCTCCCTACCCATCGACATCCGTCGGTTCGGCCCGCACCGGGCCTCGGGCCGACCCGGAAATTCGAGGCGAGAGGCCTTCGACGTGGCAGCACCGCAGAACTACCTCGCAGTCATCAAGGTCGTCGGTATCGGCGGCGGTGGTGTCAACGCCATCAACCGGATGATCGAGGTCGGTCTCAAGGGCGTCGAGTTCATCGCGATCAACACCGATGCGCAGGCCCTCCTCATGAGCGACGCCGACGTCAAGCTCGATGTGGGCCGTGAACTCACCCGGGGCCTCGGCGCCGGCGCCAACCCCGAGGTCGGCCGGAAGGCCGCCGAGGACCACCGTGAGGAGATCGAGGAGGTCCTCAAGGGGGCCGACATGGTCTTCGTCACCGCCGGCGAGGGCGGCGGCACCGGTACGGGCGGCGCACCGGTGGTCGCCAACATCGCCCGCTCGCTGGGCGCGCTCACCATCGGCGTGGTCACCCGCCCGTTCACCTTCGAGGGCCGGCGGCGTGCCAACCAGGCCGAGGACGGCATCGCCGCCCTGCGCGAAGAGGTCGACACCCTCATCGTGATCCCCAACGACCGACTGCTGTCCATCTCCGACCGCCAGGTCAGCGTGCTGGACGCGTTCCGCTCGGCCGACCAGGTCCTGCTCTCCGGTGTCCAGGGCATCACCGACCTGATCACCACCCCCGGTCTGATCAACCTCGACTTCGCCGACGTCAAGTCGGTCATGTCGGACGCCGGCTCGGCGCTCATGGGCATCGGCTCGGCCCGCGGTGAGGACCGTGCCAAGGCCGCCGCCGTGATGGCGATCTCCTCGCCGCTGCTGGAGGCCTCGATCGACGGCGCCCGCGGCGTGCTGCTCTCCATCTCCGGCGGCTCCGACCTCGGCCTGTTCGAGATCAACGAGTCCGCCCAGCTGGTCAGCGAGGCGGCCCACCCCGAGGCCAACATCATCTTCGGTGCCGTCATCGACGACGCCCTCGGCGACGAGGTCCGGGTCACCGTCATCGCGGCGGGCTTCGACGGCGGTCAGCCGCCGGCGATCGTCCGCGAGCCGGTGGTCAAGGCGAGCGCGGCCCCGGCCAACCCGCCCGCCTCCGGGTCCGGCGGCGCCCCCGAGCGTCCGTCCGGCCGGCCCTCGTACGGCGGCATCGGCTCGGTGACCTCCCGTCCGGAGGGCGACGCCCCGACCCGCCCGGCCGAGGCCCCGGCCACCGCGACCGCGGCCCCGGTGCCGCCGCAGGTGCAGCCGGTCCGCCAGCCGTTCGTGGAGAGCCCGGCCGAGGAACTCGACGTTCCGGACTTCCTTAAGTGATCGACCACGCGGTCCGCGACGGTGCTCACTTCGCCTTCACCACCCGGTGGGGCGGGGTGAGCACTTCGCCGTACGGGGAGCTGAACCTCGGCGGCGCCGTGGGGGACGACCCGGCGGCCGTCCGGGAGAACCGGGCGATCGCGGCCCGCGTGCTCGGCCTGGACCCGGCCGACGTGGTCTGGATGAACCAGGTGCACGGCGCGGACGTGGCCGTGGTGACGGAGCGGCAGCCGGCGGGGGAGGCCCCGACCGTCGACGCGGTGGTCACCGACCGGCCGCTGGCGCTGGCGGTGCTCACCGCCGACTGCACCCCGGTGCTGCTGGCCGACCCGGTCGCGGGCGTGGTCGGCGCCGCCCACGCCGGACGGCCCGGCCTCGCCGCCGGGGTGGTCCCGGCGGTGGTCGGGGCGATGCTGGAGCTCGGCGCCGAGCCCGGGCGGATCACCGCCGCCACCGGCCCCGCCGTCTGCGGCCGCTGCTACGAGGTGCCCGAAGAGCTGCGCGCCGAGGTCGCCGACCGGGTGCCCGCCGCCTACGCGCGGACCTCCTGGGGGACCCCGGCGCTGGACGTGCCGGAGGGAGTCGAGGCCCAGCTGGCCGCCGTGGGGGTCGCCGGGCTGGTGCGCTCACCGGTCTGCACCCTCGAATCCGCCGATCACTACTCCTACCGCCGCGAGCAGCGCACGGGTCGGCTCGCGAGCTACGTCTGGTTGGGCTCTGAACACTGATGACGAATGACATCTACGGACCGTTCCCGGGCGGCTCCGATCGGTTTCCGGACAAGGACTGGCTGGACGCGCTGACCGAGGGGCAGCGCGCCCGCTACGAGGAGCTGGGCACCAACCTGGAGGTCGTCGAGCGCCGGATCGCCGACGCCTGCGCCGCCGCCGGGCGGGCGCGCGACGAGGTCCGGCTGATCGTGGTCACCAAGACCTACCCCGCCGAGGACACCGCGCTGCTGGCCGGGCTGGGCGTCACCGACGTCGCGGAGAACCGCGACCAGGACGCCGCGCCCAAGGCGGAGCAGTGCAGAAACCTTCCGCTGGTCTGGCACTTCGTCGGGCAGCTGCAGACCAACAAGGTCCGCTCGGTCGTCCGCTACGCCGACCACGTCCACTCGGTGGACCGGGTGCGGCTGGTGGAGTCGCTCGGCGCGGCGGTGCGCAAGGCCGGGCGCGCCGACCTCGGCTGCCTGGTGCAGATCGCGCTGGACAAGGAGCACGGCGAGGGCGAGCACCGGGCCGGGGTCGCCCCGGCGGACGTCGCGGAACTGACCGACGCCATCGCCGACACGCCCGGGCTGCGACTGGACGGTGTGATGACGGTCGCTCCGCTCGCCGGGCCGCTGGCCGGCGACCCGGCCGCGGCCTTCGATCGGCTGGCGGAAATCGCAACCGCCGTACGGACCGCCCATCCGGCTGCCACCATGGTGTCGGCAGGGATGAGCGGTGACCTTGAGCAGGCCATTGCCGCCGGAGCGACACATGTGCGCGTCGGAACGGCGGTACTCGGAGTGCGGTCACCCCTCGGGTAACGTCACCGGGTAGTAGATCAGACTGCAGGACAAAATAGGACAGAAGCTAGCAGCTTATCTGAGCGCTAGCCAACCGTGGATCGCAGCTCCGCGGCCCTCATCCACGAACTTTGATTGGCCGTCGGCCTGACGAAGCGTCGTGGGCGGACCGCGGAATCCGCAGGCGGGGCCGCACGGCCCGGCCGCCGGGACGGAGCCGGTCCACCACAAGCGGAGGAGACAGGAGCATGGCCGGCGCGATGCGCAAGATGGCGGTCTACCTCGGCCTCGTGGAGGACGAGACGTACGACGGCCAGGGGTACGACCCCGATGACGACTACGACGCGGACCCCGAGCCGATCCGGACCGGGCGGACCGAGGACATCCCCCGGCCGGCCGCGCCGGCGCCCGCGCCGGTCTCCTCCATCACCCCGCAGCCGGTGCCGGCCGCCGTCCCGATCCGCCAGGAGACCCCGAGGATGGCCCCAGTGTCGTCCATCACACCCGACCGCCGCCACAACCTGGAGAAGAGCGCCCCGGTGATCATGCCCAAGGTCGTGAACGAACGAGAGCCCTACCGCATCACCACGCTGCACCCTAGGACCTACAACGAGGCCCGTACCATCGGCGAACAGTTCCGTGGCGGCACCCCCGTGATCATGAATCTCACGGAGATGGACGACACCGACGCGAAGCGACTCGTAGACTTCGCCGCTGGACTCGTCTTCGGTCTGCACGGCAGTATCGAGCGCGTGACGCAGAAGGTGTTCCTGCTGTCGCCTGCTAACGTCGATGTCACGGCGGAGGACAAGGCTCGGATCGCCGAGGGTGGGTTCTTCAACCAGAGCTGACCCGTCCACGACTTTACGTGTGGATCTGATCGACAGTGAGTTAGCGACAGGAGAGCGGCCCCCAGGGCCGAGAACAGGGGAGAGGGAAGCGCGATGGAGATCGTGTGGGCAGTGCTCTACTACGCACTGACCGTCTTCCTGGTGTTCCTGCTCGTGCGGTTGGTGATGGACTGGGTGTTCCAGTTCGCACGTTCGTGGCGGCCGGGCAAGGCCATGGTCCTGGTCCTTGAGGCCACGTACACTGTCACGGATCCGCCGCTCAAGCTTCTGCGGCGGTTCATTCCGCCGCTGCGTCTCGGGGGCGTGGCGCTCGACCTGTCCTTCTTCGTACTGATGATCATTGTGTATGTCCTGATCTCGCTTGTGCGGCCCTAGTCGTAGGTGAGCGATGCGACAGGATGCCGGTGTGCCGACGATCACGTTGAGGTGAAGAGATGCCATTGACCCCCGAGGACGTTCGGAACAAGCAGTTCACGACCGTCCGCCTGCGCGAAGGCTATGACGAGGACGAGGTCGATGCCTTCCTCGACGAGGTCGAAGCGGAGCTGACCCGTCTCCTCCGCGAGAACGAGGACCTGCGCGCCAAGCTGGCCGCCGCGACCCGGGCCGCCGCGCAGAACCAGGCCAACATGCGCAAGGAGCCGCCGCAGGACGCCCGTCCCGGCGCCCCCGTGCCGGCCGCCATATCCGGCCCGCCGGTCCCTGGCCAGCAGGGCGGCCCCGGTGGCCCGCAGCAGATGGGCCCGGGCGGTCCGCAGCAGCAGATGGGTCCCGGCCCGCAGCAGCAGATGGGCAACCAGCCGCTCGGCCTGCCGTCCGGCGCCCCGCAGCTCCCCGCCGGCCAGGGCGGTCCGATGGGCGGCCCCGGCGGCCCGCAGCAGCAGATGGGCCAGACCATGGGCGGCCAGCAGCAGCTGGTCCAGCCGATGGGCGGTCAGATGCTCCAGCCGATGGGCGGCCCCGGTGGCCCGCAGGGCATGGGCAACCCGATGGGCCAGGGCATGGGCCAGCAGCAGATGCAGCAGATGGGCGGCCCCATGGGCGGCCCGCAGCAGCAGATGGGCGGCCCGCTCGGCGCCCCGATGCAGCAGCAGCAGCCGAACCCGGGTGGCGACAGCGCCGCCCGTGTCCTGGCGCTCGCCCAGCAGACCGCCGACCAGGCGATCTCCGAGGCGCGCTCCGAGGCCAACAAGATCGTCGGCGAGGCCCGCAGCCGCGCCGAGGGTCTGGAGCGGGACGCCCGCGCCAAGGCCGACGCGCTGGAGCGGGACGCCCAGGAGAAGCACCGGGTCGCGATGGGCTCGCTGGAGTCCGCCCGCGCCACGCTGGAGCGCAAGGTCGAGGACCTGCGGGCGTTCGAGCGTGAGTACCGGACGCGCCTGAAGTCCTACCTGGAGACCCAGCTGCGCCAGCTGGAGTCGCAGGCGGACGACTCGCTCGCCCCGCCGCGGATCCCGGCCACCGCTTCGCTGCCGCCGGCCGCGTCGTCGATGGCTCCGGCCGGTGCGAGCGCGATGAGCAGCCCGTCGCCGAGCTTCGGCGGCAGCCAGCCGGCGTTCGGCGGGAACCAGCCCTCCTTCGGCGGGCAGAGCTCCTTCGGCGGGAACTCGGGTGCGCCTGGCTTCGGCGGGCAGCCCTCGGGTGGCAACTCGGGTGCGCCGCAGATGCAGCCGGCCGGGATGACCCAGCCGATGGCGGCCGTGCGTCCGCAGCCGCCGCAGCCGATGCAGCAGGCGCCGGCGCCGATGCGGGGCTTCCTGATCGACGAGGACGGCGACAACTAGCGGTAGCCGTTCGGCGAAGCGCCCCCTGCTCGACCCTTCGGGGTCGGGGAGGGGGCGCTTTTCCGTTGCGGGGGTCGGGCGCGGTCTGCCGTGCGCCTGAGGGGGAGTGGGGGAGGGAACGGCGAAGCCGCCGCCGGTCGGGGACCGGCGGCGGCTTCGGCGGGTCGGTCAGGCCTTGCGGAGCTGGAAGGCGAGGCCGAGGGAGTCGTCGGAGAAGGTGTCGGACTGCCAGTCGGCCGCGCCGGCGGCGAAGTCGGTGGCGAGGACCTCCTCGGCGACGAGGGCGCCGTGCTCGGCGATGGCCTCCGCGGTCTCGTCGCTGCTGGCCCGCCAGCGCAGGACGATGCGGTCGGCGACGTCCAGGCCGGAGTTCTTGCGGGCCTCCTGGATCTGGCGGATCGCGTCGCGGGCGATGCCGAGGCGCTTGAGCTCGGGGGTGATCGCCAGGTCGAGGGCGACGGTGGCGCCGGACTCGTTGGCGACGGCCCAGCCCTCGCGCGGGGTCTCGGTGATGATCACCTCGTCGGGGGAGAGGGCGACGGTCTCGCCGTTCAGCTCGACGGAGGTGCTGCCCCCGGCCCGCAGTTCGGCGGCGAGCTCGGCGGCGTCCGCGGCGGCGACCGCCTTGGCGACGTCCTGCACGCCCTTGCCGAAGCGCTTGCCCAGCGCGCGGAAGTTGGCCTTGGCGGTGGTGTCGACCAGCGAGGCGCCGACTTCGGCGAGCGACTCCAGGGCGGAGACGTTGAGCTCCTCGGCGATCTGCGCGCGCAGGTCGGCGGGCAGCTCGTCCCAGCCCTGGGCCGCGACCAGCGCGCGGGACAGCGGCTGACGGGTCTTCACCCCGGACTCGGCGCGGGTGGCCCGGCCCAGCTCGACCAGGCGGCGGACCAGTGCCATGTGCCGGGAGAGGTCGGTGTCGATCAGCGACCCGTCCGCCTCCGGCCAGGTGGCCAGGTGGACCGAGGCCGGCGCGTCCGGGGCGACCGGGACGACCAGGTCCTGCCAGACCCGCTCGGTGATGAACGGGGTGAGCGGGGCCATCAGCCGGGTGACGGTCTCCAGCGCCTCGTGCAGGGTGGCGAGCGCGGCGGCGTCGCCCTGCCAGAAGCGGCGGCGGCCGCGGCGCACGTACCAGTTGGAGAGGTCGTCGACGAAGCCGGAGAGCAGCTTGCCGGCGCGCTGGGTGTCGTACGCCTCGAAGGCCGCGTCGACCTCGCGGACCAGGGTGTTCAGCTCGGAGAGCACCCAGCGGTCCAGCTGCGGTCGGTCGGCCGGGGCCGGGTCGGCCGCGGACGGCGCCCAGCCGGAGGTGCGGGCGTACAGGGCCTGGAAGGCGACGGTGTTCCAGTAGGTGAGGAGGGTCTTGCGGACCACCTCCTGGATGGTGCCGTGGCCCACCCGGCGGGCCGACCAGGGCGAGCCGCCGGCGGCCATGAACCAGCGGACGGCGTCGGCGCCGTGCTGGTCCATCAGCGGGATCGGCTGCAGGATGTTGCCCAGGTGCTTGGACATCTTGCGGCCGTCCTCGGCCAGGATGTGGCCCAGGCAGACGACGTTCTCGTAGCTGTTCCGGTCGAACACCAGGGTGCCGACGGCCATCAGGGTGTAGAACCAGCCGCGGGTCTGGTCGATCGCCTCGGAGATGAACTGCGCCGGGTAGCGCTTCTCGAACAGCTCCTTGTTCTCGTACGGGTAGCCGTACTGGGCGAAGGGCATCGAACCCGAGTCGTACCAGGCGTCGATCACCTCGGGCACCCGGGTCGCGGTGCCGCCGCAGTCACGGCAGGCGAAGGTGACCTCGTCGATGTACGGGCGGTGCGGGTCGAGGCCGCTCCGGTCGGTGCCGGTCAGCTCGCTCAGCTCGGCCAGCGAGCCGACGCAGGTGAGGTGGCCCTCCTCGCAGCGCCAGATCGGCAGCGGGGTGCCCCAGTAGCGGTTGCGGCTGAGCGCCCAGTCGATGTTGTTGTTCAGCCAGTCGCCGAAGCGGCCGTGCTTGACGTTCTCGGGGAACCAGTTGGTGGCCTCGTTCTCCCGGATCAGGGCGTCCTTGACCGCGGTGGTGCGGATGTACCAGGACGGCTGCGCGTAGTAGAGCAGTGCGGTGTGGCAGCGCCAGCAGTGCGGGTAGCTGTGCTCGTACGGCAGGTGGCGGAAGAGCAGGCCGCGGGCCTGGAGGTCCTTGACCAGGGCCTCGTCGGCCTTCTTGAAGAACTGGCCGCCGACCAGCGGGACCTCGGGGGCGAAGGTGCCGTCGGCCAGCACCGGGTTGACCACCGGCAGGCCGTACTTGCGGCAGGTCGCGAGGTCGTCGGCGCCGAAGGCGGGCGACTGGTGGACGATGCCGGTGCCGTCCTCGGTGGTGACGTACTCGGCGTTGAGGACGTAGTGCGCGTTCTCGATCTCGACCAGGTCGAACGGGCGGCGGTAGGCCCAGCGCTCCATCTCGGCGCCGGTGAAGGACTCGCCGGTCGGCTCCCAGCCCTCGCCGAGGGCCTTGGCCAGCAGCGGCTCGGCGACCACCAGCTGCTCGGTGCCGTCGGTGGCCACCACGTAGGTGACCTCCGGGTGCACGGCGGCGGCGGTGTTGGAGACCAGGGTCCACGGGGTGGTGGTCCACACCAGCAGGGCGGCCCGGCCGGCCAGCGGGCCGCCGGTCAGCGGGAAGCGGACGAAGACCGAGGGGTCGACGACGGTCTCGTAGCCCTGGGCCAGCTCGTGGTCGGAGAGGCCGGTGCCGCAGCGCGGGCACCAGGGGGCGACCCGGTGGTCCTGGACCAGCAGGCCCTTGTCGAAGATCTGCTTGAGCGACCACCAGACGGACTGCACGTAGGACGGGTCCATGGTGCGGTAGGCCTGGTCCAGGTCGACCCAGTAGCCCATCCGGGTGGTGAGCTCGGCGAAGGCGTCGGTGTGGCGGGTCACCGACTCGCGGCACTTGGCGTTGAACTCCGCGATGCCGTACGCCTCGATGTCCTGCTTGCCGGAGAAGCCCAGCTCCTTCTCGACGGCCAGCTCGACCGGGAGGCCGTGGCAGTCCCAGCCGGCCTTGCGGGCGACGTGGTAGCCCTTCATGGTCCGGTAGCGCGGGAAGACGTCCTTGAAGACGCGGGCCTCGATGTGGTGGGCGCCGGGCATGCCGTTGGCGGTCGGCGGGCCCTCGTAGAAGACCCACTCCGGGCGGCCCTCGGACTGCTCCAGGCTGCGCTGGAACACCTTGTTGTCCTGCCAGAAGGAGAGGATCTGGTGTTCGAGGGCGGGCAGGTCCACCTGGGCGGGGACGGGGTTGTATGAGCTGGCCATCGCGGGCGTCTACCTCCGGCGGATGCGTGGACGGGATCCGACGGAGGGACGAGACGGCGTGCCGTCCCGCGGTACCACCCTCCTTGGCCGCGGTACTGGCTGCGGCCCTCTTGTTTGGGCTTGCTGCCGGGTCTAGCGGGCCGACGAGCGATGTCGCGGACCGTTCTTCCGGCGGCTCCGGGGTGATCTTCGCGCCGTGCACACCCCCGGGCTCGCACCGTCCCCGGGTCGCTGGTGGCTGCGTACTGCGGTACTCGTCCCCATCTGCGCCTTGCAGGCCCAGTGTATCGGCCGTCGCAAGTCGGTTTCGGCGCGCCGGGGCCGGGGGCACAACTCTGTTCGGCGTGCTGGGCGTGGCGCCTATGACGTCTGCCCGGGTGGGATCATTGTGAGGCGCCGGTATGTCATGTTGTGACCGTTTTTGATCGGGATTATCGTTCCGGCACTGGAGGCCGCCGGGAACCGGCGGCTCGATTCGTTCGTAGATGGGGTCGAAGCCATGGCTGAGAAGGCAACCGGCGCGGGTACCGCCACCAAGCGGACACGCAAGGCCGTGGCAGGCGACCCAGGGGAGGGGACCGTGACCACTACCGCACGGCGAAAGAACAGCACCGACACCGCCCTCGTGGCCCCGGGCCGCACCCGCACCCCGGCCGCGGCCGGGACCAACGCCCGGCCCTCCGGCGGCGGGGCCGAGTCGGTCGACCCGGCCGAGCTGCCGGTCCGGCCCGGCGAGGACCCGTGGACCTCCGAGGAGGTGCACGAGCTGCACGCGGAGCTGATCGGGGAGCTGGACCGGCTCCAGCGCGAGATCGACGCGGCCGAGGCGGCGATCACCGGTCTGATGCGGGACTCCAACGACGGAGCCGGCGACGACCAGGTGGACGCCGGTACGAAGAACATCTCGCGGGAGAGCGAGCTGGCGCTGGCCAACAACGCCCGCGACAGCCTGGCCCAGACCGAGCACGCGCTGGCCCGGCTGGAGGGCGTCGGCTTCGGCACCTGCGAGTCCTGCGGCCAGGCCATCGGCAAGGCGCGGATGCAGGCCTTCCCTCGGGCGACGCTCTGCGTCCAGTGCAAGGCGAAGCAGGAGCGCCGCTGACGGCTCCCGGGCGACCGACCGGGGCGACGCGGGGGGTCGGGCTTGCCGTAGGCTCGACCCCGTAACGTCGCCCGATCCCTCGGTGGATCGGGTTTTCCACCGGCCCCCGGCCCCCCACGTCACGGCAGCGGAGCGGATCATCAGTACGCAAGGTTCCCCCCAGACCCGGGACGAGTCCGTCCCGACGCCCGCCGACGACGCGGCCGGGGCCCCGGCCGACGGGAAGGCGCCCGCCGCGAAGCCGGAGGCCCGCGTCCAGCCGGAGGCTCCCGTGCAGACCGAGGAACCGGCCCCGACCGGGGAGGCCGCGCCGGACGAGGCGCCCAAGGGGCCCCGGCGCGTCGGCGTGCTGCTGGTCGTGGCCCTGCTCGCCTTCCTGATCGACTTCGGCAGCAAGCTGCTGGTGGTGGCCCGGCTGGAGAACCACGCGGCGATCAAGGTGATCGGCGACGTGGTGACCTTCCAGGTGATCCGCAACTCCGGCGCCGCCTTCGGCATGGGGCAGGCGCTGACCGTCGTCTTCACCATGATCGCCTCGGCCGTCATCGTGGTGATCTGGCGGATCGCCCGGCGGCTGTACAGCCTGCCCTGGGCGATCGCGCTGGGCCTGCTGCTCGGCGGGGCGCTCGGCAACCTCACCGACCGGCTGTTCCGCTCGCCCGGCGTCTTCCGCGGGCACGTGGTGGACTTCATCTCGGTCCAGCACTTCGCGGTCTTCAACCTCGCCGACTCGGCGATCGTCTGCGGCGGCATCCTCGTCGTGCTGCTCTCCTTCCGCGGCAGCAACCCGGACGGCACCGTGCACCAGCAGGTGGACAAGGGCGAGAAGGCCGACGAGGCCGAGAAGGCCGACAGGGCCGAGTAGCGCCCGCACCCGCCCGGGACGGGAGCGGACGGCGGGGCGGCGCGCGTCCGGCATACTCGTACGGGTGAGTACCGCAGCGCAGATCCGCAGCCTCCCCGTTCCCGACGGCCTGGAGGGCGAACGCCTCGACGCCGCCCTGGCCCGGATGTTCGGCTTCTCCCGGACCAAGGCCGCCGAGCTGGCCGCCGACGGGAAGGTGACGCTCGACGGTGCCGTCGCCGGCAAGTCGGACCGGGTGACCGCCGGCTCCTGGCTGGAGGTCGAGATCCCGGCGCCCGCCGCGCCGGTGCAGATCGTCGCGGAGCCGGTCGACGGCATGCGGATCGTCCACGACGACGAGGACATCGTGCTCGTCGACAAGCCGGTCGGCGTCGCCGCGCACCCCAGCCCCGGCTGGACCGGCCCCACCGTGATCGGCGGGCTCGCCGCGGCCGGCTACCGGATCTCCACCTCGGGTGCCGCCGAGCGCCAGGGCGTCGTGCACCGGCTCGACGTCGGCACCTCCGGGCTGATGGTGGTCGCCAAGTCGGAGCGCGCCTACACCGACCTCAAGCGGCAGTTCCACGACCGGGTGACCGAGAAGAAGTACCACACGCTGGTCCAGGGCCACCCGGACCCGCTCAGCGGTACCGTCGACGCGCCGATCGGCCGGCACCCCAGCTCCGACTGGAAGTGGGCGGTCACCCGCGAGGGCAAGCCGTCGGTCACCCACTACGACCTCATCGAGGCCTACCGGGCCGCCTCGCTGCTGGACATCAAGCTGGAGACCGGCCGCACCCACCAGATCCGCGTCCACATGTCCGCGCTGCGCCACCCCTGCGTCGGCGACCTCACCTACGGCGCCGACCCGACGCTCGCCAAGCGGCTGGGCCTGACCCGGCAGTGGCTGCACGCGGTCTCGCTCGGGTTCGAGCACCCGGCGGACGGCGAGTGGGTCCAGTTCTCCAGCGAGTACCCCGCGGACCTGCGGAAGGCGCTGGACATCATCGCCGCCGAGAGCTGAGGAGCACGGGATGGCGACGACGATCCGGGTGGCGCGGGGCGAGGCCGACCTCGCGCTGGTGCACGGTGTCCGGCGGGACGTCTTCATCGTCGAACAGGGGATCTCCGAGGAGGAGGAGTGGGACGACCTCGACCCCACCTCGGAGCACCTGCTGGCGCTCGGCCCGGACGGTGAGCCGCTCGGGACCGCGCGGCTGATCTTCGGGGAGCAGGCGCTGGGGATCACCGGCGGGATCGAGGGACGGGTGCTGCTCGGGCGGCTCGCGGTGCTGAAAGCGGCCCGCGGGACCGGGCTCGGCGCGGACCTGGTCCGGGCGGTCGAGGCCGCGGGGCTGGCGCGCGGGGCGCGCGAGGTGGAGCTGCACGCGCAGGTGCAGGCACTCGGGTTCTACGAGCGCCTGGGCTACGCGGCCGAGGGGCCGGTGTACGACGACGCCGGCATCCCGCACCGGACGATGACCCGGGTGCTGTAGGCCGGGGTGTCGTAGGCCGCGGTGCCGCGGACCGGCGGCCCCTGCGGGGGCCGGTGGTTTTATCGGACGCCTACTCCGGTGGCGGCTACGATCACCGCCATGGAGCTCGGAGGGGCATGGCGCCGGTGGCGAGGCCGTGGGACGGCCGCCGGACGGAGACTGGTGGCCGGCGCGGTCGCCCTGGTGGCCGTGGCCGGCATGGGGACGGCGGCCGTCGCGGCCGGCGGTGAGCGGTCCGTCCGCCAGGAGGACCGCTTCCTCGCGATGCCCGAGACGCCCGGCAGCGCGCAGGTCGTCCAGCTGGACACGTCCTTCTTCACCACCGGCGACGGCCCGCGCCCGGCCGTCCTGCTCGGGCACGGCTTCGGCGGCTCCAAGGAGGGCGAGCGGGAGCGCGCCCAGGCGCTCGCCCGGCAGGGGTACGCGGTGCTGACCTGGTCGGCGCGCGGCTTCGGGCGCTCCGGCGGGCAGATCGGGCTGAACGCGCCGGACCGCGAGGTCGAGGACGTCAAGCACCTGGTCGACTGGCTGGCGCAGCGCCCCGAGGTACGGCTGGACGGCCCCGGCGACCCCCGGGTGGGGATCACCGGGGCCTCGTACGGCGGCGCGGTGGCGCTGCTCGGCTCGGCCCACGACGGCCGGATCGACGCCGTCGCCAGCGCGATCACCTGGTGGAACCTGGCCGACGCGCTGTTCCCGCAGGGGGTGCGCGGCTCGGGCGCGGCCGACGGCGTGTTCAAGAAGCTGTGGGCCGGGATCTTCTTCACCACCGGCTCGGTGGGCGAGCTCGGGCCCTCCGGCGGTGCGGCGCGGCCGGCTATGGCGCCCGAGCAGGGCGCCGGGAAGGTCGGCTGCGGCCGCTTCCTGGACGAGCTGTGCCGGATGTACGACCGGGTGGCGACCTCCGGGCACGCCGATCCGGAGGCCGTCGCGCTGCTCGACCGCTCCAGCCCGTCCTCGGTCGCCGCGCGGCTGAAGGCGCCCACGCTGGTGGTCCAGGGCCAGCAGGACTCGCTGTTCCCGCTGGACCAGGGCGACGCGATCGCCCGGGCGGTGGCCGCCAACGGTGCCCCGGTGGCGGTGGACTGGTTCGCCGGCGGGCACGACGGCGCGACCGACACCAGCGACCGGGTGGACGCCCGGGTCGCGGAGTGGTTCGACCGGTACCTGAAGCGCGGCGGCCCGGCGGGCGAGGGCTCGAAGGGCGACGGTTCGAAGGACGACGGCGGCGGCGTCCCGGGCCCGGCGTTCCGGGTGACCCGGACCGGCGGGGTCGACTCGACGGGCTTCCAGGCGGTGCTGCGCGGAGCGACCGCGGACGCCTACCCGGGCCTCGGCGGCACCGGCTCGCGGCAGGTGGAGCTGAAGGCCCCCACCGGCGAGCCCGAGCAGGCCTTCGCCAATCCGGCCGGCGGCGCGCCGCCCAACATCTCCGCGCTGCCGGGCTTCGGCGGCGCGCTCAGCCAGGCGTCCTCGCTCGGCGCCGGGATCTCACTGGACTTCCCCGGGCAGTTCGCCGCCTTCGAGTCGGCGCCGCTGGACGGCTCGGTGCACCTGACCGGACAGCCGACCGTGCCGGTCAGGGTGCGGGCGGACCGGCCGGACGCGGTGCTCTTCGCCAAGCTGTACGACGTCGCCCCCGACGGCAAGCAGAGCCTGCCGCAGCAGCTGTCCGCGCCGCTGCGGGTGACCGGCGCGGACGCGCCCGAGGGGCGGAGCGTCACGGTGGCGCTGCCCACCCTCGACCACACCTTCGACGCCGGGCACCGGCTGCGGCTGGTGCTCGCCTCGACCGACCTCGCCTACGCCTCGCCCGTCGAGCCCGCCACCTACCGGGCGGCCGTCACCGGGCCGGTGACCCTGCCGACCGTGGACGGGCTGGTCACCGAGGCGGCGCCGCTGCCGTCCCGGACCTGGGTGCTGCCGCTGGTGGCGCTGGCGCTGGCCGCCGCGCTGGTGCTGACGCCGCGGCTGCGCGCGGCCCGGTCCGCGCGCCGGGCGCACGGACCGGCCTACGACCCGGAGCTGGCCGGGGTACCGCTGCAGATCACCGGTCTGAGCAAGCGCTACAAGGGCGCCGCCGACCAGTACGCCGTCCGCGAGCTGGGCTTCCGGGTGGAGCAGGGCCAGGTGCTCGGCCTGCTCGGGCCCAACGGCGCGGGCAAGACCACCACGCTGCGGATGCTGATGGGCCTGATCCGGCCGGACGCCGGCGAGATCCGGATCTTCGGCCACCGGGTGCGGCCCGGCGCGCCGGTGCTCTCCCGGGTCGGCGCCTTCGTCGAGGGCGCGGGCTTCCTGCCGCACCTCACCGGGCGAGCCAACCTGCGGCTGTACTGGCAGGCCACCGGCCGCCCGGAGGCGGACGCTCACCTGGAGGAGGCGCTGGCCATCGCCGGGCTCGGCGAGGCGCTGGACCGGGCGGTGCGCACCTACTCGCAGGGCATGCGGCAGCGCCTGGCGATCGCCCAGGCCATGCTCGGCCTGCCGGACCTGCTGATCCTCGACGAGCCGACCAACGGGCTCGACCCGCCGCAGATCCGCGAGATGCGCGAGGTGATGATCCGGTACGCGGCGGCCGGGCGGACCGTCATCGTCTCCAGCCACCTGCTGTCCGAGGTCGAGCAGAGCTGCACCGACCTGGTGGTGATGGACCGGGGCCGGCTGGTCACCACCGGCGCGGTCGCGGAGATCGTCGGTGCGGGCGCGCAGCTGCTGATCGGTACCGACGCCTCGTTCGGGGCGGCGGACCTGGCGGCGGCGGCCGACAAGGTGGCCGCGCTGGACGGGGTCGGTTCGGCCGAGGCCGTGGAGGGCGGGCTGCTCGTCCGGCTGGACGGCATGGCGGGCAGTCAGCTGCTCGCCGAGCTGGTCCGGCTCGGGGTGCCGGTGGAGTCGGCCGGGCCGCAGCGCCGGCTGGAGGACGCGTTCCTGTCGCTGATCGGAGGTGCGGCGTGAGCGCCGTGATTGCTGACGGGTCGGCCGACCACGCGGCCGGCTACCGGGCCGGGCGGACGCTGCCGTTCCGGGTCGAGGTGGTCCGGCAGCTGCGGCGGCGCCGGACCCTGGTGGTCGGCGGGGTGCTGGCCGCGATGCCGCTGCTCGTCCTGGCGGCGTTCGCGGTCGCGGGCACCCCCGGGCGGACCGGCCGGACGACGTTCATCGAGCTCGCCACCGCGTCCGGGCCGAACTTCGCGGCGACCATGCTGTTCATGGGCACCGGCTTCCTGCTGGTGATCCCGGTGGCGCTGTTCTGCGGCGACACGGTGGCCTCGGAGGCCAGCTGGTCCTCGCTGCGCTACCTGCTGGCCGCGCCGGTGCCGCGGGCGCGGCTGCTGGTGCGCAAGTTCCTGGTCGGGCTGCTCTTCTCGGCGGTGGCCGTGACGCTGCTGCCGCTGGTCGGGCTGGCGGTCGGCACCGCGGCGTACGGCTGGGGGGACCTCCAGCTGCCCGCCGGGGCGAGCCTGACCGCCGGGCAGGCGCTGCCCCGGCTGGCGGTCGCGGTGGTGTTCGTCCTCCTGAGCGAGATCGTGATCGCCGCGGCGGCGTTCTGGCTCTCCACCGCCACGGACGCGCCGCTGGGGGCGGTCGGCGGGGCGGTGTTCGCCTCGATCGTCACGGGGGTGCTGGACGCCATCACGGCGCTCGGGGACCTGCGGGCCTGGCTGCCGGCGCACTGGCAGTACGCGTGGGCGGACGCCCTGCAGCCGCGGGTGGAGTGGGGCGGCATGGTGCAGGGCGTCTCGCTGTCGCTCTCCTACGCGGTGGTGCTGCTGGCGCTCGCCTTCCGGGGGTTCACCCGCAAGGACGTGGTGTCGTAGCGCCGTCGTAGCGCCGTCCTAGTGCCGCCTCGCGCGGCGGCGGGGTGGCGGCCCGCCCGCGGCCGGTGGCGGCGGTGGAAGCGGGGGGCCCCGCCCTCCGGGGGCGGCCGGAGGGCGGGGCCCGGTGCGGTGGTGGCTACTTGACGGGCGAGTAGACCCGCTCGACCTGCTGGGTGCCGGACCTGGTGCGGTAGGAGCGCGTCCACTTGCTGGTGGCGTCCTTGCGGGTCCGGTCGGAGAGGACGTAGTAGTCCATCTGCGTCTGGGCCGGGGTGACCTCCAGGACGCCGTAGCCGTGCGAGTCCAGGTCGACCCACTTGACGTGCGGGTTGGCGGCCTTGATCGCGGCGGCGGCGACCAGTGAGAGGGTCTGCGGGGCGACCTTCAGCACGTCGTCGATGTTGTCCGAGGTGACCGAGGTGACCACGAACTCGGTGGCGGCGCTGCCCGACAGCGGATAGGTCGCGGCCTCGTTCGGGACGTCCGAGGCCCAGGCCGAGTGGATGTCGCCGGTCAGGAAGACGGTGTTGGTGATGCCGTTCGCCTTGAGGTGGCCGAGCAGCTCGCGGCGGTCGTGGGTGTAGCCGTCCCACTGGTCGGTGTTGATCGCCAGGCCCTCGCCGGGCAGGCCGAGCAGCTTGGCCAGCGGGCGCAGCAGGTAGTCCGGCAGCGAGAAGAGCGCGACCGGGGAGATCATCACCTCGTTGCCGATCAGGCGCCAGGCGGTGTCGGAGGCGGAGAGGCCGGACTTCAGCCAGTCCATCTGGGCACGGCCGGTGATGGTGCGGTCGGCCGAGTCCACCTCGCCGTTGCCGACCTTGACCTGCTGGGAGCGGAACGAGCGCTGGTCCATCAGGTGCAGGTCGGCGAGCTTGCCGTAGCGCAGGCGGCGGTAGGTGGTGCCGGCGATGGAGGGGCGGACCGGCATCCACTCGAAGTAGGCCTGCTTGGCGCCGGCGACCCGGGCCGCCCAGTCGCCCTCGGCGCCCGGGGTGTGGTTCTCCGCGCCGCCGGACCAGGCGTCGTTGGCGAACTCGTGGTCGTCCCAGATGGCGATGGTCGGGACCTGGGCGTGCAGGGCCTGGAGGTCCTCGTCCGTCTTGTACCGGCCGTGGCGGGTGCGGTAGTCGGCGAGGGTGAGGATCTCGTGGGCGGGCGCGTGCGGGCGGACCACGGAGCCGGCGGCGCAGAACTCGCCGGTCTTGTACTCGTAGATGTAGTCGCCGAGGAAGAGGAAGGCGTCGAGGTCGCCGCGGGCCGCCAGGTGGCGGTAGGCGGAGAAGTAGCCGGCCTCCCAGTTGGCGCAGGACGCCACGCCGAAGCGGAGCCGGTCGAGGGCGGCGTCGGCGGCCGGGGTGGTGCGGGTGCGGCCGACCGGGGAGGTGGTGGCGCCGGCGGTGAAGCGGTACCAGTAGGCGGTGTCCGGGGTGAGGCCGCGGACGTCCGCCTTGACGGTGTGGTCGGTGGCGGCGGAGGTGGTCACGGTGCCGCTCGCCGCGATCCGGGTGAAGCCCTTGTCGGCGGCGAGCTCCCAGCGGACCTCGGTGTCGGCGCCAAGGCCGGAGCCGGGGACGGCCTCGGGGGCCGGGGTGACACGGGTCCAGAGCAGGATCCCGTCGGGCAGCGGGTCGCCCGAGGCGACGCCGTGCAGGAACTGCGGGGCGGTGGCGGCCTGGGCCGTGGCGCCGAGGGCCAGCGGCAGGGCGGCGGCTCCCGCGACGACGGCGGTGGCCTTGAGCACCTGGCGGCGGTGGGGGCGGGCGGCGGTCATGTCATTGACAAGGTCAGTCACGGCGACAGGCTACCGGTGGGTAACGAGGTGTTCCATAGGATGAACTGACTGTTCGTCGCCGATTCACCGGTGCGTGACATCCCGCCACTCCGCCGGGTGGGCGCGGTCACCTGGCAGCCATGCGCGATGATGGGACGGTTCCCCGCCCGCTGCAAGGAAGTTCCCCGTGGCCCAGATCCTGCTCCTGCACTCCGCCTACGGCCTGCGCCCCGCCGTCCACGCCGCCGCCGACCGGCTGCGCGCCGCCGGGCACACCGTGCACACCCCCGACCTCTACGAGGGGCGCACCTTCGACGACGTCGAGGAGGGCATGGCGTACAAGGAGGAGGTGGGCAGCGACGAACTCCTGCGCCGGGCGGTCGGCGCGGCCGCCCCGCTGCTGGCCTCCGGCGACACCCTCGTCTACGCCGGCCTCTCGCTCGGCGGCTCGCTCGCCCAGAACCTCGCCCTCGCCGACGAGAACGCCCGCGGCCTGCTCCTCCTGCACGGCACCTCAGACATCCGCGAGGACGCGGCCACCTCGATCCCCGTCCAGCTGCACGTCGCCGAGCCGGACCCGTTCGAGTCGGAGGACTGGCTGAACGCCTGGTACCTCAACATGCGCAAGGCCGGGGCCGACGTCGAGATCCACCGCTACCGCGGCGCCGGCCACCTCTTCACCGACCCGGACCTGGCGGACTACGACGCCGAGGCCGCGGAGCGGGCGTGGGCCGTCGCCCTGGACTTCCTCGCGGAGCTGGACGCGTAAAACGGGGGGCGCCTACGGTGTCCGCCATGACCGAACCCGGCCCCGGCGCTTGGCCCCCTGCCCCGATCAGGACCGAGCGGCTGGTGCTCCGTGCGTCCGAGGCCCGGGACCGCGCGGCGTTCATCGAGCTGTTCGCCTCGCCGGAGGTGGGTGCGTACACCGGTGGCGCCCGACCGCGTGACGAGCTTGAGTGCATGGTGCCCGCGGTGCCGGGGCGGCGTCCCGGCCTCTTCGTGATCGAGCTCGACGGGGCGATGATCGGCACCGTCGAGCTCAACCGGCGGGCGGCGGAGCACCGGAGCCGGGTCCGTCCGGACACCGGGGAGGCCGAACTCGGCTACCTGTTCCTGCCGGAGGCATGGGGGCGCGGGTACGCCGCCGAGGCGTGCGAGGCGGTGCTCGGCTGGTACACCGACGCGCTCCCCGGCGAGCCGGTGGTGCTCACCACCCAGACCGCCAACGACCGCTCGATACGCCTTGCGGCGAAGCTGGGGTTCACCGAGGTGCAGCGGTTCGAGGAGTGGGGCGCCGAGCAGTGGTTCGGCATGCGGCCGCCCAGCGGGCTGCACGGCTACCTCGCACGCCGCTGCGAGGACGTCGCCAAGGTGGGCTTCACCTGCCACGACGGGCGGGAGTTCCTCGGCTGGATCGCGGAGGTCGCCGAGGACCGCGTCCTGCTGACCTGGGCACCCGGCCCCCTCGACGACCGCGACCCCGACGACGAGTGGCTCCCCCTCACCGCCCTCCGCCCCGAAACCGCGGCCCACTACGACGCCTCCACCCCGGGCTGGGTCCCCTACCCGGGCTGAGCGGACCTCGTCTGGCGTAGGAAGTCGGCCTGGCCGACTTCCTACGCGAGAGGGGGAAGTGGTCTGGCTGAGGGGCATGTGGCGTGATCGTTAGTCGATGACGTGCATAGTCGCGGTTATGCGTGGACGGCCTGCGTCCGGCCTCGCTAACTTGGCTGTCGGCTGGTCAACCAGGCTCGCTCCAAGGAGGATTGACGTGTCTGGACGTGCGGCGCTCACTCGACTCACCGGCAGTGGCAGTGGTGAATGCGGCGAGAAGGACTGCCCCAACGTCTACCGGACGGAGGCGGGCGCGTTCGTGATTCAGGGGGAGCTGTCCGAGGCCTTCACCCCGCCCGTGGGCGAGGGGCTGGTGGAGATCCCCGAGAGTGTGCTGAGGGAGGCGTTCCGTGCTCTTGGCTGGTGATGCCTGGGAGCAGTGCTTCGACTCCATGCGGTCGGAGGCGTGGCGGCTTGAGACGCTGCCCGTCTACACCATGCCGCAGGAAGCGGAGAAGCTGGCGCGCTTCCTGGCCGGGGAGCACGCCCCCGACGACTACGAGTCCGGGTGGATGGCCGAGCTTCGGCAGTGGTCTGCCGAGGGGAAGACGGTCGGGCGGGTTCATCTCGTCACGCGACCGCTCTCGGACTACCTTCGATTCGAGTTCGAGTATTACTATCGGCATCATATCCTCGCGGGTGAGGGTATTCGCATTCTCGATGTGACCGACAGGGAGAATCCCCTGGAGAATGTTCAGGACTTCTGGATGTTCGACAGGTCCAAGGTCGTCCTGATGAACTACCGCGAGGACGGTACCCAGATCAGTCGCGAACTCTTCGGCGGTGATCCTGCGCCTTATATCGAGTTTCAGCGAATCGCCGTATCAGAATCCGTGCCCTTCCTGGAGTACATCGGGTCGTGACGCTCCACCCGGAGCAGCTGGGCCGATCGAAACAGGAACTGGCTGCGACATTGAAAGAGCTGCGAAAGCGAGCCGGGCTCTCGGGAGCCCGGCTCGCTAAGCGCTGTAACATGTCGCAGTCCAAGATCTCCCGGATCGAGAACGGGAAGACCCCGGCAAACCCGGTGGATGTCGAGCAGATACTCCGGGCACTGGACGCTCCGCCGGACGTGCTGGCCAGGGTGACGGAACTTGTTCGTATGGCGCAGACCGAGTGGCAGGATCTCCGATCACTCCGGCGAAGAGGTCTCCAGTACAAGCAGCAGGAACTCGCGGGGCTGGAGGCCGGCACCTCTGAGTTCAGGTACTTTCTGCTCTCGATGATCACGGGCCTGCTGTCGACTCCCGAGTACATCAGGGCGAGCCTGGCCCACCTCGACGGGGATCAGAGTGGGCTGATCGCCCGGAAGTTGAGCCGCCAGGAGGTCCTTTACGACACCCGGAAGCGGTTCACCTTCCTGCTGTCGGAGATGGCGCTGAGATGGCCGCTTATTTCACCGCCGGCCATGGCGATGCAACTGGACCGCATTGCTTCCGTTTCGAGGCTGCCCAATGTCCGGATCGGTGTCATCCCGCTGCGAGGAGTCATGCCGGTTGCTCCCATGGACACGTTCACGGTTTACGACACATCCTTGGTCACGATTGAGACGACCAGCGGGGTTCTGGTGATTCGAGATCAAAGGGACGTGGCCATGCATGTGGAAGTGTTCGCGACCATGGAGGGGTATGCGCTCTTTGATGGCGCCGCGCGGGCGCAGATTGAACGATGGTCGGACGATTTTCGACGCGGCGTCTAGCGGGATTATGCAACCTCGCGAATAGATATGGATAGGGCTGTCGACAGGGCCTACCTTCTTGGTGCGGGGAATTCTTGCCTCAAATTCGCCAGGAAGGTGTGGGCAATGAGTGAGTGCAGCCTCTACGAACTCGACCTGTCGCGCGTCGAGTTCAACCGTGCGTGCGGTGGCAATCAGGGAGCGGGTGACGACACCGAGACGTGCGTGACTCTCGGCGCGGTGCCGGGCGCGCCCGGTGTCTTCGCCCTGGGTGACAGCAAGCGCCCGGACGTTCGGCCGTTGCTCTTCACCGTCGAGGAGTTGAGCGCCGCCGGCATTGACCCGCTGAGGTTCGGCCTGTCGGTCTGAGTACTGGTTGGTCCGATCCCTGCCCTGGTCGCCCGCAGCCCTGCGGGCGACCAGGGCAGCAGTGTCTTCGAGGAGAAGCACAGGTGCACTATCACGGCTATGAATGGGCAGGCGACGGACGGCTGTTGGCGAGGGAGTCGGAGCGTCGGCCGGTGGAAGGTGGAGGATTCCGGCAGTCGGAACTTCCGCCGATGATGACGGGGTGGTGGTTGCAGCGGCCGGGGGCCCCCCGGGGGGGGCCCCGGGGGGGCGCGGGCGGGGGGGGGACCACGGGGGGGGGGGGGGAGACGGGCGCCCAAACA
>NZ_JBHVIV010000002.1:65931-160434 GCF_042799475.1 Kitasatospora sp. NPDC057692
AGCTCAACCCGGGTGGGGTGGGGGTTTGTGGGGGTCGGGTGGGGCTTGTCGGGCGTTGGTGGGGGGGGGGGGGGGGGCCGGCCCGCCCCCCGGGGGCGCGCGCCCCCCCCGCGGCCGTGGGCGATGCGGTCACATGGCTGGCGGGGCGATACCGGGAGCACCTTCCCGAGGGGGACGGCTGGGTGCCGTTGGCGGAGCGTGATCGGATCGCAGGGGAGCAACTCGCCGGTGGTGTCGATGTGGTGTGGTCAGGCTGGGTCTCGGACACCTGGTGGTCGGGGCAGTACGTGATCGTGTGCCCCAACAGGCTCTGGCCCGAGCTTCCGTGTCCAACTGAGCGGGCTGATTGGCCCTGAGTCCGGAATGGTTCGGCCGCCATCGTCATGTGTGACGAAGGCGGCCGGAGGTGGTGAGTTCAGCGCAGGTGGTCGAAGGCGCCGGACTTGGCGCCGTCGAGGAGGGCGCCGATCTCGGTGCGGGTGTAGACGAGTGGGGTCTGCGTGGGGTTCTTGGAGTCGCGGATGGCGATGTGCTGGCCAACGATGCCGAACTCCACGCAGTTGTCGCTGCCGCCGCTGAACGGGGACTTCTCCCAGGCGACGTCGGAGAAGTCGATCTCGGCGGGGTTGGGCTTGTCGATCACGTGCGGGTCTCCTTGAGCATGCTGGTCAGGAAAGCATGGGTCTCGGGTGGGCCGAGGGCGCGGGCACGCAGGTGATCGAACACCTCCGTGTAGTGGGTCACCTCTTCGACGCCCTCCAAGTACACCGAGTTGGGGCCATTTTCCATCCACACGACCTCTGGATTGGGGTCGGGGAAGCCCATCAGGACGAACGGGCCGTCCAACCCTGGGTGGAAGCCGGCGCTGAAAGGCAGGAGCTGCACGGTGATATTCGTCCGAGTCATCACCTGGAGCAGATGTTCAAGCTGGCCGTCGAGCACGGCCGGGTCCGGGACCCTGCGGAAGGCCGCTTCATCGATCACGGCCCACAACTTGATGGCGTTGGAGTTCGCCAACAGGTCACGACGGCCCATGCGCACCTGCACCAGGGCTTCAACTTGGTGAGGGTCGAGGTCGAAGCGCATGTTGCCGATGACCTGCCTCGCGTACTCCTCGGTCTGCAAGAGGCCGGGAACGAGTTCGGTCTCGTAGGTCCGGAGCGAGTCCGCGCTGGACTCCAGGGCCAGGTAGCCGCCGTACTTGGTCGTGTTGATGACGGCGGAGTACTTCTTCCACCACGGCTGACGCTGCGCCGCGTCGGCGCGGACCAGGTCAAGGATGTCCTCGCGGGCTGCCGGGTCGGTTATGCCGTAGCAGTCCAGAAGAGCCTTCGCGAGCACCGGGGTTGTCCCACGGTCGCCGTTCTCGATGCGGCTCAGTGAGCCCTGGCTGACCTCCACCACGGCGGACACCTCTGTCAGCGTCAGGCCGGCCTGTGCCCTCAACTCCTTGAAGCGAGCGGAGAGCTGGCGTCGGTACACCGATGGCGGTGCCGGGTTCCTCTTCCATGCCATGGGCAGCAGTGTGCCACCTGGAGGCCTTGGGGCAACTCGAATGAGGGAAATTTGGTTGGGAATATTGCCCAAGTTGCTAGCGCCGGGACATGCTGCCGGAGGTAGCGATACGTGAGGGCATCGTCGCGGCTCGTGTCGGTGCGTGATCTCATAGGAGGCATCCGGTGCCGTCCATCAGGACCGAACCCCGACAGGTCTCATGGGTTGTCCCCTCGCGGGACGAAGCCGTCGGCTACGTGCGGCACAGAACGGTGGCGGAGATCAGAGCCTGGGGCATTGAGCTCGCCGATCCGCTTGAGGTCGAGCTGGTGGTCACCGAGTTGGTGACCAATGCGGTATCGCACGCAGGTGGGCAGGTCGTTGGCATCGGGGTTCGGGTGGCCAAGGCGGGGGCGGTGGTGATTCGGGTCAGTGATTCGCACCTGGGGTTCTTCGGTGGGCGGGTGTCGCGGGAACCCGGGGAGCACGGGCGGGGGCTCGTCATGGTGCGGCAGTTGGCGCGGTCTTGGTGGTGGGAGCCGTTGCCGGAGGGGAAGGTGGTCTGCGCCCTGGTGGACCTGGGCGGGGGAGGATGGGGGTGTGACGAGGATGAGTGATGGGCGGTACGCGCCGGCGGGGTCGTTGATCGGGATGGTGCAGCGGGGGCGGGGGTTGGGGGCCCGGATGGCTGTGGAGGATCCGGTGGGGGTGACGGAGCTTGTGTATGGGTGTGTGCGGTGGGACTGGCGGTGGGACTCGCAGGATGAGCGGGGGGTGTATCTCGCGCGGTTGGTGAGGGATCTGGGGTTGCCGCTGGGGCCGGTGGTGGAGGGGTTGGCCGGGGACGAGCAGCGGCGTGAGCGGGCGGCGCGGGTGTTGGGGTTGCTGGCGCTGAGTGGGTCGGGGGAGGCGCGGGAGGCGTTGCGGGGATATGTGCAGGAGGAGGAGCGGTGGGGGGTGGAGACGAAGCCTCGGCGGCCGAAGGCTCTGGGAGGGGAGACGAACGCGCGGCTGCTGGAACTGCTGGCCGATCCGGGGGAGTCGGAGGAGCGCAGGGTTGCCGCGCTTGATGTGTTGGACGACCGGGGGCCCGAGCCAGGGGTGATTCCGTTGGTGCCGTCGTTGGGGACGGTGGACGGGAAGTCCGCGCTGTGGCCGCTGATCGGGGTGGTGGAGAAGGCGGGGGCGGTGGCGGTTCCTGCGGCGCGGGAGTGGGTTGGGTCCGGGACACGGTGGTTGGAGGCACTGGGGTACCGGGTGCTGATTGAGCGCGGGGAGGTGGAGGACGTGCCGGTGCTGGTCGCGCGGTTGGAGCGGGACTGGGTGGAGAAGCGGTGGTGTGGGCCGGTGCTCACGGCGCGGGGGTTGGCGCGGTTCGGGGGTGAGGCGCGGGACGCGGTGTCGTTGCTGCGGCGGTTCTGGTTGTGGACGCCGCACTCGTATGAGCGGGCCGGGTACCTGGAGGCGTTGGCGGCGATTGAGCCGGCGGGGTTGGACGGGATCTATGTGGAGTGTCTTTGGGATTGCGAGGGGGAGGCGAGACTGATGGGGGTGGAGCGGGCTCCGGACCAGCCTGAGGTGAGGGAGAGGTTGGCCTACCTCAGGGACGATGAGATGGAGACGGCGGAGGTCAGGGCCGCCGCGCGGGAGCGGTTGGCGGCCCTGACCGGGTAGGGCTAGAGGCCCGGGATGCGGTTGTTGCGGTAGAGGTCGACGAAGAGCTGGTGGTCGGCGCGGGCCTGGGCGCCGTAGGTGTGGGCGAAGTCGACGAGCATCCGGGTGAAGCCGGGCTCGTCGCGGGCTATGGCCTCGTGGATGGCGTGCTCGGTGGAGAACGGGACCAGGGTGTGGCCGCTGGAGGACTCGTCGGCGGCGGCGTGCATGGTGGCGGTGGCGCGGCCCAGGTACTCGGTGACCGCCAGGAGGTCGGGCAGCTCGTTGAGGTCGCGCCAGTCGAGGTCGGTGGCGTACGGGGACACCTCGGCGACCAACTGGCCGCGGCCGCGCAGGGTGGTGTGGCCGAGCCAGGGGTCGCTGTGGGCCTGGAGGGCGCGCTGGGAGATCACCGTGCGGTGGCCCTCGTGCTCGAAGTAGCCGGCGATCGCGGGGTCGGTGACGTGGCGGGAGACGGCCGGGGTCTGGCCCTGCTTCATGTAGATGATCACGTCGTTCTCAAGGGCGTCGGTGTGGCCTTCGAGGAGCACGTTGTAGGAGGGCAGGCCCGCCGAGCCGATGCCGATGCCCCGGCGGCCGACCACGTCCTTCACCCGCAGGGCGGCCGGGCGCACCAGGGAGGACGGCGGGAGGGTGGCGAGGTACTCCTCGAAGGCGGCCAGGACCTCGGCCTTGGTGGGCTCGTCCAGTTCGATCGCGCCGCCGCCGAGGCGGAAGCGGCGGTCGTAGCCCTCGATCACGGTGTCGCCGTCGAGCAGGGAGACCCGGGTCTGCAGACGGGCCTGCTGGAGGGTGGCGAGGATCGGGCCGCCGGCGGTGTCCAGGGTGTACGGGTCGGCGTCGCCGGTGGTGACGTGGGCGGCGATCCGGTGGCGGTAGGCGTCGGCGAAGGAGGTGACCAGTTCGGTGATGGTCGCGTCGGAGAGCGCCTTGGCGTAGCCGATCAGCGCGAGGGAGGCGGCGAGGCGCTGGACGTCCCAGGTGAAGGCGCCGACGTAGGCCTCGTCGAAGTCGTTGACGTTGAAGACCAGGCGGCCCTCGGCGTTGAGGTAGGTGCCGAAGTTCTCCGCGTGCAGGTCCCCGTGGATCCAGACCCGGCTGGTGCGCTCGTCGAGGAAGGGCTCGCCGAAGGCGGAGAACGGCGCGGTGGTGAGGTCCGCGTAGTACAGGGCGGCGGTGCCCCGGTAGAACGCGAAGGCGGAGGCGGCCATCTTGCGGAACTTCACGCGGAAGGCCGCCGGGTCCTGGGCGAGCAGGTCGCCGAAGGCCGTGTCGAAGACTCCGAGTATGGCCTCGGCACGGTCGGTGACGGCGGGCTGTGAGTGGGACATGGGCGATCCTTCGGGGCGCGGCGGGTGGCCGGGGACAGCTGCGTCTGGAGGCTAGAGTAGGAACGTGAACGTGTGAGTGCTGGTCCGGGCCCTGGTTGTGGCTCGGGCCGCATCTGTTTCCGGGCACCCCTCGTGACCTGCGCGTTCGCCGGCCCACCTGTCTGCACCGAGTCTACGGAGGCCCCGCCTTGAGCGATCAGCCGTTCGCGCATCTGCACGTCCACACCGAGTACTCGATGCTGGACGGTGCCGCCCGGCTGAAGCAGATGTTCAAGGAGGTCGAACGGCTGGGGCAGACCCATGTCGCGATGACCGACCACGGCAACATGTACGGCGCGGCCGAGTTCCACAAGCAGGCCACCGCCGCCGGCATCACCCCGGTGATCGGCATCGAGGCGTACGTCGCCCCGGAGTCCCGCTCGAACACCAAGCGCATCCTGTGGGGCCAGCCGCACCAGAAGAAGGACGACGTCTCGGCGTCCGGCGCCTACACCCACAAGACCATCTGGGCCCGGAACAAGGAGGGCCTGCACAACCTCTTCAAGCTGACCTCGCGCTCGTACTCCGAGGGCTGGCTGGTCAAGTGGCCCCGGATGGACAAGGAGCTGATCTCCGACCTGTCCGGCGGCCTGATGGCCACCACCGGCTGCCCCTCCGGCGAGCTGCAGACCCGGCTGCGCCTGGGCCAGTTCGACGAGGCGCTGCGGTCGGCCGCCGAGTACCAGGAGATCTTCGGCAAGGAGAACTACTTCCTGGAGCTGATGGACCACGGCCTCGACATCGAGAAGCGGGTCCGCGACGGGCTGATCGAGATCGGGAAGAAGCTCGGCATCCCGCCGGTCGTCACCAACGACTCGCACTACACCACCGAGGCCGACGCCGGCGCCCACGACCTGCTGCTCTGCGTGCAGACCGGCAAGAACCTCTCCGACCCGGACCGCTTCCGGTTCGACGGCACCGGCTACTACATCAAGTCGGCCGCCGAGATGTACGCGCTCGACCAGTCGGACGCCTGGCAGGAGGGCTGCCGCAACAGCCAGCTGCTGGTGGCCTCGCGGGTCGACACCGAGGGCATGTTCAAGTTCCGCAACCTCATGCCGCGGTTCCCGATCCCGGAGGGCTTCGAGTCCGAGGCGGACTTCTTCAAGTCCAAGGTCTGGGAGGGCATGGACTGGCGCTTCCCGGACGGCTACGACGAGGAGCACAAGAAGCTCGCCGAGTACGAGATGGACACCATCATCCAGATGGGGTTCCCGGCGTACTTCCTCGTGGTCGCCGACTTCATCATGTGGGCGAAGAGCCAGGGCATCGCGGTGGGCCCGGGCCGTGGTTCGGCGGCCGGCTCGCTGGTCGCGTACGCCATGGGCATCACCGACCTCGACCCGATCCCGCACGGTCTGATCTTCGAGCGCTTCCTCAACCCCGAGCGCATCTCCATGCCCGATGTCGACATCGACTTCGACGAGCGCCGGCGCGGTGACGTGATCCGGTACGTGACGGAGAAGTGGGGATCCGACAAGGTCGCCATGATCGTCACGTACGGCACCATCAAGGCGAAGGCCGCCATCAAGGACTCCTCGCGCGTCCTCGGCTACCCCTACGCGATGGGTGACCGGATCACCAAGGCGATGCCGCCGGACGTCATGGGCAAGGGCATCCCGCTGTCCGGCATCACGGACAACAGCCACCCGCGCTACAGCGAGGCCGGCGAGATCCGCGGGCTGTACGAGACCGACCCCGACGTGCGCAAGGTGATCGACACCGCGCGCGGCATCGAGGGCCTGATCCGCCAGCCCGGTGTGCACGCGGCCGGCGTCATCATGTCCGCCGAGCCGCTGACCGACCACATCCCGGTCTGGACCCGGCACACCGACGGCGTCACCATCACGCAGTTCGACTACCCCACCTGCGAGGGCCTCGGCCTTCTCAAGATGGACTTCCTCGGCCTGCGCAACCTGACGATCATGGACGACGCCGTCAAGGCGATCGAGAAGAACAAGGGCATCAAGATCAACCTTCTTGAGCTGCCCCTGGACGACAAGCCGACCTACGAACTGCTGGCGCGCGGCGACACGCTCGGCGTCTTCCAGCTCGACGGCGGCCCCATGCGCTCGCTGCTGCGCCTGATGAAGCCCGACAACTTCGAGGACATCTCCGCGGTGCTGGCGCTGTACCGGCCCGGCCCGATGGGCGTCAACTCGCACACCAACTACGCGCTGCGCAAGAACGGGCAGCAGGAGATCACCCCGATCCACCCGGAGCTGGAGACGCCCCTGGAGGAGGTGCTCCGGCCCACCTACGGCCTGATCGTCTACCAGGAGCAGGTGCAGAAGGCCGCGCAGATCCTGGCCGGCTACTCGCTCGGCCAGGCCGACCTGCTGCGCCGCGCCATGGGCAAGAAGAAGAAGGAGATCCTGGAGGCCGAGTTCGTCCCGTTCCAGAAGGGCTGCCGGGAGCGCGGCTACTCGGACGCGGCGATCCAGGCGGTCTGGGACGTCCTCGTCCCCTTCTCCGGCTACGCGTTCAACAAGGCGCACACGGCGGGCTACGGGCTCGTCTCGTACTGGACGGCGTACCTCAAGGCCAACTACCCGGCCGAGTACATGTCCGGCCTGCTGACCTCGGTGAAGGACGACAAGGACAAGTCCGCCGTCTACCTCAACGAGTGCCGCAAGATGGGCATCAACGTCCTGCCGCCGGACGTCAACGAGTCGGACGCGGACTTCACCCCGCACGGTGACACCACCGTCCGGTTCGGCCTGACCGCCATCCGCAACGTCGGCGGCCCGGTCGTCGAGTCGATGATCCGGACCCGGAAGACCAAGGGGAAGTTCTCCTCCTTCCCGGACTTCCTGGAGAAGGTGGAGTCGGTGGTCTGCAACAAGCGGACCGTCGAATCGCTGATCAAGGCCGGTTCCTTCGACTCGCTCGGGCACACCCGCAAGGGCCTCACCGCGCAGTTCGAGCCGATGATCGACAACGTCGTCGGCATCAAGCGCAAGGAGGCCGAGGGGCAGTTCGACCTCTTCGGGGGCGACGCGACGAGCGACGAGCCGAGCTTCGGGCTGGACGTGGTGTTCTCGGAGGACGAGTGGGAGAAGTCCTTCCTGCTCACCCAGGAGCGGGAGATGCTCGGCCTGTACGTCTCCTCGCACCCGCTGCACGGCATCGAGCACGTGCTCGCCGACAAGGCGGACTGCGCGGTCGCGGACCTCGCGGAGCGGCCGGACGGGACGATCGTCGTCATCGGCGGCATCATCTCGGGACTCCAGCGGAAGATGACCAAGCAGGGCAACGCCTGGGCGATCGCGACCGTCGAGGACCTCGCGGGCTCGATCGACTGCATGTTCTTCCCGGCCAGCTACCAGCTGGTGTCCTCGCAGCTGGTCGAGGACGCGGTGGTGTTCGTCCGCGGCAAGCTGGACAAGCGGGAGGACGTGCCGCGGCTGATGGGCATGGAGCTGTCGGTTCCGGACCTCTCGAACGCGCACGCCGACGCGCCGATCATCATCAACATCCCGACCGGGAAGGTGACGCCCCCGCTGGTGGCGCGGCTCGGCGAGGTGCTGAGCAGCCACCGGGGGACCACCGAGGTGCGGGTCCGGCTGGAGGCGCGGAGCAAGACGACGGTGCTGCGGCTCGACCGGCACCGGGTGAAGTCGGACCCGGCGCTGTTCGGGGACCTCAAGCAGCTGCTCGGCCCGAGCTGCCTCGCGGGCAACGGGGCCGGCTGACGGAGCCCCGCGGGAGCGCCCGCATCCGGCCCGCGGCGGCCGGGTGCGGGCGCTCCGCCGTCACACGGAGTTGCGCAGCGGGGCCGGTACGGCGGTGTGCAGGGCGGAGACGAAGGCGGAGATCGCCGGGTGGGCGCCGGCGCCCGCGCGGAAGGCGGTGCGGGTGCGGCGGTACATCGGCAGCCGGGTGAGGACGACCCCCGGCGGGGGCCGGTCGGTGCCGAGGTGGGGGACCAGCGCCACCCCCTGGCCGGCCGCGACCAGGGCGAGCACGGTCGCGAAGTCGTCGATCTGGTGGCGGATCCGGGGCGCGAAGCCCGCGGCCTCGCAGGCCCGGACGGCCATCGTGTGGCACAGCGTGCCGGGCGGGGACAGGATCCACGGGGCGGCGCGCTGGTCGGCGACGCTGCCGGGGGTGCGGGCCGCCAGGTACATCGGCTCGGTGAAGATCGGCCGGGTCACCGCCAGGCCGGGCTCCGGGTCGGCGGGCACCAGGTCGTACTCGTGCACCAGGGCGACGTCCAGCTCGCCCGCGCGCAGCGCCGCCGCGACCGCGGCCGGGTCGACCTCGGTGACCATCGGCTCCAGGCCCGGGTGCCAGCCGGCCAGTTCGGCGAGGACGGCGGGGATGATCGCCCGGGCCGCCGACGGGTAGGTGCCGATCCGCAGCGGGCCGGCCAGGCCCTCGCGGGCGTGGGCCAGTTCGGCGTCCGCCTGCTCCAGCCGTTCCAGCACGGCCTCGGCGTGCCGGACCAGGTTGCGCCCGGCCGGGGTGAGGGTGACCCGGCGGCCGGTGCGTTCCAGCAGCGGGACGCCGGCCTCCTTCTCCAGGACGGACAGCTGCTGGGAGACCGCCGAAGGGCTGAAGCTGAGCGCCTCGGCGACGGCGGCGATGGTGCCGAGGTGGGCGAGTTCGCGCAGCAGGCGCAGGCGTCGGACGTCGAGCATCGGCTCAGCTTACGAGAAGCTTCGGAAACGTGAACTGGACCTGCGGGATCGGCGGGCCCGAGGATCGTGGGCATGGAACTCAAGGGCATTTTCGTCCCGCTGGTCACTCCGTTCGCGGCCGACGGCTCGGTGGCGCTGGACGCGCTGGAGAAGCTGGCCGGCTCGGTGCTGGACGAGGGCGCGGCCGGGCTGGTGGCGCTCGGCACCACCGGTGAGCCGGCGGCGCTGACCGCGGACGAGCGGCGCGCGGTCACCGAGGTCTGCGCGGAGGTCTGCGCCGCCCGCGGTGTGCCGCTGCTGGTCGGCGCGGGCGGGCCGGGCACCGCCGCGGCCGCCGAGGAGCTGGCCGGGCTGGCCGGGCGGGTGCCGGGGGTGGCGGGCGCACTGGTGACCGTGCCGTCCTTCGTCCGGCCGGGCGAGGCCGGGACGGTCGCGCACTTCCGGGCGCTGGCCGGGGCCAGCTCGGTGCCGCTGGTCGTCTACCACATCCCCTACCGGACCGGGCAGGCGCTGTCGGGCGCCGCGCTGCTGGAGCTGGCCGCGCTGCCGAACGTGGCGGGCGTCAAGTACGCCACCGGCGGGGTGGACCAGGCGGCGGTGGAGCTGCTGGCCGCCGCACCGGCCGGGTTCTCGGTGCTGGGCGGGGACGACGCCGTGCTGGCGCCGCTGCTGGCGCTGGGCGCGGACGGCGGCATCCTGGCCTCCGCCCACCTGGCCACCGCGCGCTTCGTCGAGCTGGCCGAGGCCTGGCGGGCCGGGGACGCGGCGCGCGCCCGGGCGCTGGGCCACCGGCTGACCGGGCTGGCGGTGGCGGCCTTCGCCGCGCCGAACCCGGCGGTGGTCAAGGGCGTGCTGCACGCGCAGGGGCGGATCCCGACGCCGGACGTCCGGCTGCCGCTGCTGCCGGCCGGTGCGGCGGAGGTCGAGCGGGCGCTGGAACTCGTCAGTGGTCTGGACCGCTGAGGACCACAGGATGGAATCCCGGGCCGTCCGTCGCCGATGACAAGGCATGATGGGCGGGGCGCGTCCGACCGTTCGCGTCGCCCGCCCGGCGGGATGTGTCGGACACGGCCGAGGTGCGGCCGTGAGCAGCAAGATCAAGAGGAGTAGTCGGATGAAGATCGGCATTGTCGGGGCCACCGGCCAGGTCGGCGGCGTGGTCCGCGAGATCCTGGCCCAGCGCGACCTCCCGGTGGAGCGGCTGCGGCTGTTCGCCTCGGCCCGCTCGGCCGGGCGCACCCTTCCCTGGAAGGGCACCGAGGTCACCGTCGAGGACGCGGCCACGGCCGACTACACCGGCCTGGACATCGTGATCTTCTCGGCCGGCGGCGCCACCTCCAAGGCGCTCGCCCCCAAGGTCGCCGCGGCCGGCGCCGTCGTCATCGACAACTCCTCCGCCTGGCGCCGCGACCCCGAGGTCCCGCTGGTCGTCTCCGAGGTCAACCCCGAGGCGATCGCCGACCGCCCCAAGGGCATCATCGCCAACCCGAACTGCACCACGATGGCCGCCATGCCCGTGCTGCGCCCGCTGCACGAGGAGGCCGGCCTCGCCGCCCTCGTCGTCTCCACCTACCAGGCCGTCTCCGGCAGCGGCGTGGCCGGCGTGGCCGAGCTCCAGGACCAGGCGGCCAAGGTCGTCGACAACGCCGCCGCGCTCGCCCACGACGGCTCGGCGGTCGAGTTCCCCGAGCCCAAGGTCTACCGGCGCCCGATCGCCTTCAACGTCGTCCCGCTGGCCGGCTCGATCGTCGAGGACGGCTCCAACGAGACCGACGAGGAGCAGAAGCTCCGCCACGAGAGCCGCAAGATCCTCGGCATCCCCGAGCTGAAGGTGGCCGGCACCTGCGTGCGCGTCCCGGTCTTCTCCGGCCACTCGCTGCAGATCAACGCCCGCTTCGAGCGCCCGATCAGCCCCGAGCGCGCGGCCGAGCTGCTCGCCGGCGCCGCCGGCGTCGAGCTGAGCGAGATCCCCACCCCGCTCCAGGCGGCGGGTCAGGACCCGAGCTACGTCGGCCGCATCCGGGTCGACGAGACGGTGGAGAACGGCCTGTCGCTGTTCGTCTCCAACGACAACCTGCGCAAGGGCGCCGCGCTCAACGCCGTCCAGCTGGCCGAGCTGGTCGCCGCCGAGCTCAAGGGCTGACCGGCCGCACGCGGTACGAGGGCCCCCGTCCGGGACCGCGGGACCGGACGGGGGCCCTCGGCGTCGGCGCGGGGAAAGCGGTGGACGGCCGGGGTTCGGCGGGTGGATCCCGGGGAAAAAGGTGACCCAACGATCGGGCGGTTGCGGGCACCCCCTCACCCCACTCCGCCCGGGCCGGGCGCACCGCGCCCACCCCGGCCCCGTCGGCCCCGGCGGAGCCCCACCCCGAGGGCGAGCGGAAAGAGGTGCGCGATGGACCGCTGTGTCGTCCTGGTGGACGCCGGATACCTGCTGGGCGCCGCCGCGAGCCTGCTCGCCGGTGACCCCTCCCGGTCCAAGGTCACCGTCGACCACACCGCGCTGATCGCCGCCCTGCGCGAGCGGGCCGAGGCCGAGACCGGCCTGCCGCTGCTGCGGATCTACTGGTTCGACGCCGCGCCCGAGCGCCGCCCGATGCCCGAGCACCGGCGGCTGCGCGTGCTGCCCCGGGTCACCGTGCGGCTCGGCGCGCTCACCCGGGCGGAGGGCCGCTGGGTGCAGAAGGGCGTCGACGCCGCGATGCACGCCGAGCTCTCCGAACTCGCCCGCAACCGGGCCTGCGCCGACGTGGTGCTGATCACCGGCGACGGCGACCTGCTGCCCGGCATGATGTCCGCCAAGGAGCACGGCGTCGTCGTCCACCTCTGGGCGCTGCAGGCCGCCGACGGCGACTTCAACCAGTCGGAGGACCTGGTCGGCGAGGCCGACGAGCGGCGGGTGCTGGACCGCGAGTGGATCGAGGGGTCGTTCAGCCTGCGCGACACCTCCAGCGTCTTCCCCGGCCCCGGCGCCCGGCACGACATCGCCAAGATCCTCGCCGCACCGCCCGCCGCGCCCCCCGCCACCCTGCCGGGCCCGCTGCCCGCCGCCCAGGTGCCGGGCCACCCCGCCGCCGACGAGCCCCCGGCCGTCGCCGTCGCCGCGGTGGCCGCCCCCGCCGTCAACGGGCGCCCGCAGCCGGCCGCCGCCGGGCTCAAGGTCGTCCCCACCCCCAAGGACCTCGCCGGGCGCAGCGCCGACCGGCAGGCCGCCGTCGCCCAGCAGAACGGGCAGCCGCAGAACGGCCATCAGCAGAACGGCCCGGTGCTGCGCTGGTCCTCGGACCGGGGCTGGATCGACCGGCCGGTCGCCGAGCCCGCCGTCACCGCCGGCGACGGCCTGCCCACCCTCGCCCAGCTCACCACCGCCGAACAGCGCTGGGCCGACCGCGAGGAGGACATCACCTCCATCGGCGGCGACGCCCACGAGGTCGGCCAGGTCTTCGCCCGCCGCTGGACCGACCGGATCGGCGACGCCGAACGGCTGACCGTGCTGTGGCCCGGCTACCCGCGCATCCCGCACCGGGTCGACGGCGAGCTGCTGCGCTACGCGGCCCGCTTCGGGCTGCTCGCGCACAAGGACGACCAGATCGACGAGCACGACCGGTACGCGATCCGGGCGGGCTTCTGGAAGGAGCTGGCCGCCCGGGTGCCCGGCGGGGACCTGGTCGTCGACGACTGACCGGCCGGGAGCCGACGGGGCCTGCCGTCGGGCGCGGGGCGGGGCCCCGTTGTCCGGTTCGCCCGTTGCACCGCGTAGAGTCTTCGGTCGTGAGCGACACGGCCGGGCGGGCACCCCAGGAGACCTCGCCGTGCTGTGCCGTACGCGACCTGGTCCGGACGTACCGCGCCGGGCGCGGCGCCTCCGCGACCGCGATCCGGGCCAACGACGGCATCACCCTGACCGTCCGGCAGGGGGAGATCTTCGGCCTGCTCGGGCCCAACGGCGCGGGCAAGTCCACCCTGGTCCGCCAGCTCACCGGACTGCTGCGGCCCGACTCCGGCAGCATCGAGATCCTCGGCCACGACGTGGTGCGGCACCCCGAACGGGCGGCCCGGCTGCTCGGCTACCTCGGCCAGGAGTCCACCGCGCTCGACGAGCTGACCGTCGCCCTCGCCGCCGAGACCACCGGCCGGCTGCGCGGACTGGGCCGGGCCGCGGCCCGCGCCGCCGCCGACGAGGTGATCACCGAACTCGCCCTGGAGCCGCTCGCCCACCGGCCGCTCGCCAAGCTCTCCGGCGGCCAGCGCCGGCTCGCCTGCTTCGCCGCCGCGCTGGTCGGCGACCGGCCGCTGCTCGTCCTCGACGAGCCCACCACCGGCATGGACCCGGTCGCCCGGCGCTCCGTCTGGTCGGCGGTCGAGCGCCGCCGGGCCGAGCGCTCCACCACCGTGCTGCTGGTCACCCACAACGTGATCGAGGCGGAGACCGTGCTGGACCGGGTCGCCGTGGTCGACGACGGCCGGGTGATCGCCTGCGACACCCCCGGCGGCCTCAAGGCGCTGGTCGACGGCGACGTCCGGCTCGACCTGGTCTGGCGGGACGAGGCGCCGCTGGCCGTCCCCGCCGTGGCGGCACTCGCCGAACGGGCCGAGCGCACCGGCCGCCGCTGGACCGTGCGCACCACCCCCGAGCAGGCCCGCGAGCTGGTCGCCGCCGTCACCACCGGCCCGGCCTTCGCCGCCCTGGACGACTTCACCCTGGCCACCCCGAGCCTTGAGGACGCCTACCTCAAGCTGGGCGGCCGCCACGGAGGACTGGCCAAGTGACGCTGCTCTCGGCACCGCCGCGGACCGCCCCGGGCACGGCCGGCGGGCCCGCCCCGCTCGCCCCCGCCGCCCGGCTGCTGCCGGCCCTGGCCGCCGTCTACCGGGCGCAGCTCGCCCGGGCCCGGGTGGCGCGGATCCCGCTGCTGTTCGTGGCCACCTTCCAGTCGCTGGGCATCCTGGTGATGATGCGGGGCGTCGTCGACGCCGGGCAGACCTCGGCCGCGCAGTACGTGGTCTCGGGCTCCAGCGTGCTGGTGGTCGCCTTCGTGGCGCTCAACCTGCTCGCCCAGTACTTCGGCCGGCTGCGGGCCAGCGGCGGACTGGACCACTACGCGACGCTGCCGGTGCCGGCCGCCTCGGTGGTGCTCGGCGCGGCGGCCGCGTTCGCCTCGTTCACCCTGCCCGGGACGCTGGTCACGGCCGGCGTCGGCGCGGTGATGTTCGGGCTGCCGCTCGGCCAGCTCTGGGTGCTGCTCGCGGTGGTGCCGCTGGCCGGGGCGGCGCTCTCCGGGCTCGGGGCGGCCTGCGGGCTGCTCGCGCCCAAGCAGGAGATCGCCACCATGCTCGGGCAGCTGGGCATGTCGGCGGCGCTGCTGCTCGGCGTCCTGCCGGTGGACCACCTGCCGCAGCCGGTGCTGTGGCTGCGCGACCTGCTGCCGTCCACCTACGCGGTGGAGGCGTTCGCCCGGACGTTCCGGCCCTCGCCGGACTGGGCGGCGGTGGTCGGGGACCTCGCGGTGTGCGCGGGGGTGGGCGTGGTGTCGCTGGCCGCGGCCACCTGGGCGTACCGGCGGGCGACCCGGCGGTAGGGCGTCGGGCCCGGTCGGGGCCTGTCGTCCGGCCGGTGGGTGGCCGGGCCGCGGGGGCGGCGACCGTGAAACGATGGGGGCGTGACCGCACCGAACACACCTCCGGAGCCCGCGCGCGCCGACGGCACCGACGCCGTGGCGGACGCCGTCCCCGCGGAGGCCGCGCCCGCTCCGTACGCCGCGCCCGCTCCGCACGCCGCGCGTGATCCGTACGCACTGCCGCCGGAGCCGGACCTGGTGGCCGCCCACGCGCAGCCGGCGGAGCCGGCGGCCCAGCGGCTGCTGCCCGAGCTGAGGGTCGGGGCGGCCACGGTGCTGGCCTGCCTGGTGCTGGGGGTCGTGATGGGCCTGCTGTGGGCCTGGCTGGCGCCCAAGGTGCCGCTGGTGGTGGACGGCAACAAGATCCTCTACGCGGACCCGGAGGGGGAACAGCGGGCCGGCGCCGACAGCGTGTTCGTGCTGATCGGGCTGGGGATGGGGATCCTGACGGCGCTGGGGGCGTTCCTGGTCACCCGCAAGCGGGGCGGCGGGATCGCGGTGGCGGTCGGGCTGGCGGTCGGCGGACTGCTGGCCTCGGTCGGGGCGTGGGGGCTCGGGCGGTGGCTCGGACCGGGCCGCGACCTGGTCGCCGAGGCACGGAAGGTCGGCAACGGCGGGCACTTCCGGGCGGACATCGACCTCGGCGCGTACGGGGCGGTGCTGGCGTGGCCGATGGCGGCGATGGTGGTGCTGCTGGCGCTGTCGGCGGCGTTCGGGAAGCGCGAGGAGGACCCGCCGCCGTACTGGGTGCCGGGGCCGCCCGCGGTGGACGCGGGGGCCGTGCCGGAGGACCGGCGCGAGGGCTGACGACACCGGGCCGGCGCTCCCGAGGGGGCGCCGGCCCCCGTGCGTCCGGGCCGTGCCCGCGCGGGCACGGCAGGTCGGCGGACCGGTGGACCGGTGGCCTGGAGGGTCAGCGGGCGATCGGGGCGGTGCGGGCGCCGGTGAGGGCGACGAGGTCGGCGGGGGAGAGCTCGACCTCCAGACCGCGGCGGCCGCCGGAGACGAAGACGGTGGGGTGGGCGAGGGCGCCGGCGTCGACGACCGTGCGCAGCGGGCGGCGCTGGCCGAGCGGCGAGATGCCGCCGAGGACGTAGCCGCTGCTGCGCTCGGCGGCGGCCGGGTCGGCCATCGCGGCGCGCTTGCCGCCGACCGCCGCGGCCAGGGCCTTGAGGTCGAGCTGGCCGGCCACCGGGACGACCCCGACGGTGAGGACGCCGTCGACGTCGGCGACCAGGGTCTTGAAGACCCGCTCGGCCGGCACGCCGAGCGCCTCGGCGGCCTCGCCGCCGTAGGAGGCGGCGGCCGGGTCGTGCTCGTAGGAGTGGACGGTGAACGGCACGGCGGCGGTCTCCAGGGCGACCGTCGCGGGCGTGCCCTGGCCGCCCTTCTTCGGCTTCCTGGCCATGGGGCTCCGCAATCGGTGGGGTCGGTCAGTTGGGGCTGAAGGACTGGCGGGTGAGGTTGACCGCGGGCAGCGAGGGCAGCCAGCCGAGCACCGCCGTCTCGCGGCGCAGCAGGTCCAGCTCCGCGCGCAGCCGCTGGGCGTTGTCGGGGCAGGCGAGCAGCTGTTGCTTGAGCGGGACCTCCAGGACGGCGGCCGCGGCGACCAGGTAGGACAGCACCTGCGGGTCCTCGGGCAGCTCCGGACGGCCGACGGTGCTGGCCTCGCGGGCGCCGGCGAGCCGGCGCTGGTAGGTGCGGAAGACCCGCTCGACCTCGGCGGCGAGCGCCCCGGAACCCTCGCCGGTGCGCTCCTCGATGGGTTCGAGCTCGCCGACCAGGTAGGGGCCGCCGACGTCGACGGACCGGAGCCAGAACCGGGTGGTGCCGGTGATCAGCAGCTCGTAGCGGCCGTCCGGCTGCGCCTTGACGGAGGTGACGTCGGCGACGCAGCCGATGTGGTGGAGCGCCTCCAGCGGGTCGCCGGTGGCGGTGCCGAGGCCGTCCAGCGGGCCGGCCGGGCCGTCGTCGGGGCGGACCGGGGCGACCTCGCGGCCGTCCTTGATGGCGAGCACGCCGAAGCGGCGCGGCCGGTCCTCGGGACCTTCCAGGAGGTCGGCGACGAGACGGCGGTAGCGCTCCTCGAAGACGTTGAGGGGCATCACCAGGCCCGGGTAGAGCACCGTGTTCAGCGGGAAGAGCGGAAGCCGTTCTGTCACGGCGGACAGCGTAGTTCCCCGGGCCCGCCGGGCCTTCACGGCCCTGGCGCCTGTCCGGGGCACGGCTAGCCGCGCTGGAGCATCCGGCTGGCCCCGGCGGCGACCGTGGTGGCGAGCACCCAGCCGACGACGACCAGGCCGGAGGAGATCCACTGGGCGGCGCCGCCGGGGTTCCAGCCGTTCTGGCCGAGGTCGACGACGGGCAGCAGCTGCCCGAGCGCGTACAGCACCGGGTTCCAGTGCGGCCGTTCGTCGGCCTTCAGCGGCTGCAGCGCGTGGGTGGCGAAGTAGAGGCTGCCGAGCGCCCAGGCGAGGAGGAGCCACAGGGCCGCCCGGCCGGGGCGGAAGCCGTAGCCGACGGTGGCGTCCTGGACCCGGCCCCAGACCCGGGCCGGCAGCGGCAGGGTCTGGTGGCGTCGGCGCTGCTTGGCGTAGAGCACCTCGCGGGCGTCGTCGTCGGCGCCGTCGCGGCGCAGGGCGGCGGCCAGCTGCTCGTAGGACTCGGGCTGGAACTCCACGGAGGAACGTTCCAGCCAGCCGATCCGCTCGCGGACGGGGAACGGCACGGCCGGGCGCAGGCACTCGTAGGTGAACCCGGTGAGGCCGACCGCGCCCTCCCGGGGCCAGGCACCGGGGGCGTCGACGAGGTTGCCGATCCGGGCCCGGGACAGCGAGACGCCGCCGCCGCCGGGGAAGCGGCAGGTGAAGCGCAGCTCCGGGGTCTGGATCCGGCGCAGGGCCAGCTCGTCGCCGTCGGCCAGGTGGAACTCGGCGTCGGAGAGCAGGCAGGCGTTTTCGAAGCGGCCGTCGGAGAGCCGGACCTGGCCGAAGGCGCGGAACGGCGTGCTCGGCGCGTCCGGCGGCGGGACCTCGCCGTACCCGGAGCCGTAGTAGGTCTGGGACCCGTACCAGCCGCCGTCGGCCGAGCCGCTCAGGTACAGGGTGTGGCCGACGGTGAGCCGCACGGCGTTGAGGGCGTTGCGGTTGCCCGGTACGGCGCGCAGCTGGGCGCCGCGCAGCGACAGCCGCCCGCCGATCCGGGCGGTGCGCAGGCTGACCTCGCCCTCGGTCGCCAGCCGGTCGGCCTCGCAGTCCTGGCTGACCGCGATGCCGTCGGCGGACAGCGCCCGGCCGAACCGGTCACCACCCAGGACGGCCTGGTTGATCAGCAGGTCGGTGCCGATCCGGGCGTCGGTGAGCCGCACGCCCTGGGGTATCCGGCAGCGGGCCAGGTGGAGGTCCCCGGAGGTGGCCAGCCGGGAGGCCTCCAGCCGGGGGATCAGGCAGTTGATGAAGCGCAGTGTGCCGGCCTCGGCCTCGGAGATCAGGATCTTCTGGTCGAAGCGGCAGTCGTGCAGTTCGACGTAGTGGCCGATGGTGCCGCCGGCCAGGTCGAGCGGGCCGGTGACCAGGGCGCCGGTCAGCTTGAGCGAGGCGACCCGACCGGGGGCGGGGGCGGGTCCGTCCAGCAGCAGCCGGGCGAGCACCCGGGCGCGGACCGTCCGCCCGGGGCCCCAGACGGCCTCGCCGAACGGGTCGTCCTCGGCGGTCTCGCCGCTGCGCAGGTCGTGGATCCGGCCGAGCCGGAACGCCTGCCAGAGCGCCTGCTCGGCCGCCGTCCAGTCCTCCGGTGCCCGATCCGTCATGGTTCCCCCCGATTCCCCACGGCCTCCCCCGGCCGTCTCGCCCTTCGTATCACGGACTGAAATGCGGGACCGTCGGTTCCGGCCACTCCTTACACTGGGTGGCGTGATCTCTCGAATCGATCTGCGCGGCTCGCTCGACGACCCGCGCGACCTGCTGCCCCGTGCCGACTTCGACGTCGCGGCCGCCCTGGAGAAGGTGCGTCCGATCGCCGAGGACGTACATCATCGCGGGGTCGCGGCGCTGATCGACATCACCGAGCGCTTCGACGGCGTGCGGCTGGAGTCCACCAGGGTCCCGGCCGAGCAGCTCACCGAGGCCCTGGCCGGGCTGGACCCGGAGGTGCGCGCCGCGCTGGAGGAGTCGATCCGCCGCGCCCGCATCGTGCACGGCGACCAGCGCCGCGAGGGGCACACCACCCAGGTGGTGCCCGGCGGCACGGTGACCCAGCGCTGGGTGCCGGTGGACCGGGTCGGGCTGTACGTGCCGGGCGGACTGGCCGTCTACCCGTCCTCCGTTGTGATGAACGTGGTGCCGGCCCAGGAGGCGGGCGTGCGCGGCATCGCGGTGACCTCCCCGCCGCAGAAGGCCTTCGGCGGCCGGGTGCACCCGACCATCTTGGCGGCCTGCGCGCTGCTTGGGGTCACCGAGGTGTACGCGGTCGGCGGCGCCCAGGCGGTCGCCATGTTCGCGCTGGGCACCGAGGAGTGCGCGCCGGTGAACATGGTCACCGGCCCCGGCAACATCTACGTCGCCGCCGCCAAGCGCTACTTCGCCGGGCGGATCGGCATCGACTCCGAGGCCGGCCCGACCGAGATCGCCGTCCTCGCCGACGACAGCGCCGACCCGGTGGACGTCGCCGCCGACCTGATCAGCCAGGCCGAGCACGGCCCGACCTCGGGCTCGGTGCTGGTCACCGACTCGGTGGAGCTCGCCGACGCGGTCGAGGCCGAGCTGAAGACCCAGGTGGCCCGTACCCGGCACAGCGAGCGGGTGGCCGAGGCGCTCGGCGGCCGGCAGTCCGGCATCATCCTGGTCGACGACCTGGAGCAGGGCCTGACCGTGGTCAACGCCTACGCGGCCGAGCACCTGGAGATCCAGACCCGGGACCCGCACGCGGTCGCCGCGAAGGTCCGCAACGCCGGCGCGATCTTCCTCGGCCGGTTCACCCCGGTCTCGCTCGGCGACTACGCCGCCGGCTCCAACCACGTGCTGCCCACCGGCGGCTGCGCCTGCCACTCCTCGGGCCTGTCCGTGCAGACCTTCCTGCGCGGCGTGCAGGTCGTCGAGTACGACCGCGAGGCGCTGGCCGGCATCGCCAGGCACGTGGTCAACCTGGCGAACGCCGAGGACCTGCCCGGTCACGGCGACGCGATCAAGGCCCGATTCGACTGGACGGTTCCCGGCACGTGACGACCATCGACGACCTCCCCGTCCGGGACGAGCTGCGCGGGCAGTCGCCCTACGGCGCCCCGCAGCTCGACGTCCCGGTCCAGCTGAACACCAACGAGAACCCGTACCCGCTCCCCGAGGAGCTGGTCGCCCGGATCGCCGAGCGGGTCGCCGAGGCCGCCCGCGGGCTCAACCGCTACCCCGACCGGGACGCGGTCGAGCTGCGCGAGGGCCTGGCGGCGTACCTCACCCGCACCACCGGCCACGCCGTGGCCCGGGAGAACGTCTGGGCCGCCAACGGCTCCAACGAGGTGCTCCAGCAGCTGCTGCAGACCTTCGGCGGACCCGGCCGCACCGCGCTCGGCTTCGAGCCCTCGTACTCGATGCACGCGCTGATCTCCCGCGGCACCGGCACCGACTGGATCTCCGGCCCGCGCAACGCCGACTTCACCATCGACGTGGACGCGGCCGTCGCGGCGATCGCCGAGCACCGCCCGCACGTGGTGTTCGTCTGCTCGCCGAACAACCCGACCGGCACCGCCGTCGCGGCCGACACCGTGCTGCGGCTGTACGAGGCCGCGCAGGCCGCCCGGCCCAGCCTGGTGGTGGTCGACGAGGCGTACGTCGAGTTCTCGCACCGCGCCTCGCTGCTCCCGCTGATCGAGGGCCGCCCCAACCTGGTGGTCTCGCGCACCATGTCCAAGGCCTTCGGCGCGGCCGGGCTGCGCCTGGGCTACCTGGCCGGCGACCCGGCGGTGGTGGACGCGGTGCAGCTGGTCCGCCTGCCGTACCACCTGTCGGCCGTCACCCAGGCCACCGCGCTGGCCTGCCTGGAGCACACCGACACCCTGCTCGGCTACGTCGGCCGGCTCAAGGAGGAGCGCGACCGGCTGGTCGGGGCGCTGCGCGGGCTCGGTCTGGAGGTGACCGACTCGGACGCCAACTTCGTCCAGTTCGGCCGCTTCGCCGACACCCGCGCCGTCTGGCAGGCCATCCTCGACCACGGCGTCCTGGTCCGTGACAACGGCGTCCCCGGATGGCTGCGCGTCACCGCCGGCACCCCCGCCGAGAACGACGCCTTCCTGGACGCCGTCCGACTCGTGATCAAGGAGCTCTAACCCGTATGACCCGCATCGGACGCGTCGAGCGCACCACCAAGGAGACCGCCGTCCTGGTCGAGATAGACCTGGACGGCACCGGCAAGACCGACATCTCCACGGGCGTCGGCTTCTACGACCACATGCTCGACCAGCTCGGGCGCCACGGCCTCTTCGACCTCACCGTGAAGACCGACGGCGACCTGCACATCGACACCCACCACACCATCGAGGACACCGCCCTCGCGCTCGGCGCCGCCTTCAAGCAGGCGCTCGGCGACAAGGTCGGCATCTACCGGTTCGGCAACTGCACCGTGCCGCTGGACGAGTCGCTCGCCCAGGTGACCGTCGACCTCTCCGGCCGCCCCTACCTGGTGCACACCGAGCCGGAGTCCATGGCGCCGATGATCGGCACCTACGACACCACCATGACCCGGCACATCCTGGAGTCCTTCGTCGCCCAGGCCCAGATCGCCCTGCACGTCCACGTGCCGTACGGACGCAACGCGCACCACATCGTGGAGTGCCAGTTCAAGGCGCTGGCCCGGGCCCTGCGCTACGCCGCCGAGCGCGACCCGCGCGCGGCCGGCATCCTCCCGTCGACCAAGGGTGCGCTGTGAGCAACTCCGCGATGATCCTCATTTTCGTCGGGCTCTTCCTGGCCGGCGGCGTCATCTCGTTCTGGAAGCAGAAGCAGTCCAGGGGCGTCATCCTCGTGCTCGCCCTGGGCTCGCTGATGTGCCTGGGCTCGGGCCTCATGCGCCTGTAACCGTCGAGCGAACGAAAGACTGGACACCTGAACATGGGCAAGAACGTCGTGGTGCTCGACTACGGCTCGGGCAACCTCCGCTCGGCGCAGCGCGCCCTGGAGCGGACCGGGGCGAACGTCACCGTCACCTCCGACTACCGGACCGCGATGGACGCCGACGGCCTGCTCGTCCCGGGCGTCGGCGCCTTCGAGGCCTGCATGCGCGGCCTGAAGTCGGTCCGCGGCGAGTGGATCATCGGGCGCCGGCTGGCCGGCGGCCGGCCGGTGATGGGCATCTGCGTGGGCATGCAGATCCTCTTCGAGAAGGGCGTCGAGCACGGCGTGGAGACCGCCGGCTGCGACGAGTGGCCGGGCACGGTGGAGCCGCTGGAGGCGCCGGTCGTGCCGCACATGGGCTGGAACACCGTGGACGCCCCCGAGGGCAGCCGGATGTTCGCCGGCCTGGACGCGGACACCCGCTTCTACTTCGTCCACTCCTACGGGGTGCGCAGCTGGGAGCTGGAGGCGCACAGCGCGCGGATCAACCCGCCGCTGGTCAGCTGGGCCACCCACGGGCAGCCGTTCGTCGCGGCCGTCGAGAACGGTCCGCTGTGGGCCACCCAGTTCCACCCCGAGAAGTCCGGCGACGCCGGTGCCGCCCTGCTGACCAACTGGGTCAGCACCCTCTGACGACGGAAGAGTTGTAGATCATGAGTAGCCTCGAACTGCTGCCCGCCGTCGACGTCCGGGACGGCCAGGCCGTCCGCCTGGTCAAGGGCGCCTCCGGCACCGAGACCTCCTTCGGCGAGCCGCTCGCCGCCGCCCTCGCCTGGCAGAACGCCGGCGCCGAGTGGCTGCACCTGGTCGACCTCGACGCCGCCTTCGGCACCGGCTCCAACCGGGACCTGGTGCGCGAGGTCACCGGCACCCTGGACATCAAGGTCGAGCTGTCCGGCGGCATCCGCGACGACGCCTCGCTGGCCGCCGCGCTGGCCACCGGCTGCACCCGGGTCAACCTCGGCACCGCCGCCCTGGAGAGCCCCGAGTGGGTCGCCAAGGTCATCGCCGAGCACGGCGACCGGATCGCGGTCGGCCTGGACGTGGTCGGCACCACCCTGCGCGGCCGCGGCTGGACCAGCGACGGCGGCCAGCTCTTCGACGTGCTGGCCCGTCTGGACGCCGAGGGCTGCGCCCGCTACGTGGTCACCGACGTCAACCGGGACGGCACCCTGACCGGCCCCAACCTGCAGTTGCTGCGCGACGTGTGCGCCGCCACCGACAAGCCGGTGGTCGCCTCCGGCGGCGTCTCCTCGCTGGACGACCTGCGGGCGATCGCCGGCCTGGTCGGCGAGGGAGTCGAGGGCGCCATCGTCGGCAAGGCACTCTACGAGCAGAAGTTCACGCTCGGAGAGGCGCTGGAGGCGGTTTCGGGATGACGGAGCGTCGGATCGTACGCGGCCGGGTCGGCGGGTTCTCGTCCTGGGAGGAGGTCCTCGGCGCGTCGCAGGCGGTCGCCGCCGGGGACACCGTCCACGTGGCGGGCGCCCGGCCGCTGGTGGACGGAGTGCTGCACGGCGAGGGCGACCCGTACGAGCAGGCCCGGACCGCCTTCGGCAACGCCCTGGAGGCCCTGGCCGCGTACGGTCTGACGGCGGACGACGTGGTCCGCACCCGGGTGTACCTCACCCACGCCCGTGACATCGACGCGGCCGGCCGCGCCCACCAGGAGCTCTTCGGCGCCGTGCGCCCGGTGGCCGCCGTCGTGGTGGTGCAGAGCCTGGTCGACTCGCGGATGCTCGTCGAGATCGAACTCGACGCCCACCGCGGCGGACTGGCCGCGACCCTGGAAGCTCTGGAAGGCAATCAGCCGTGACCCTCGCAGTACGTGTCATCCCCTGCCTGGACGTCGACGCCGGCCGCGTGGTCAAGGGCGTCAACTTCCAGAACCTGCGCGACGCCGGGGACCCGGTCGAGATGGCCAAGCTCTACGACGCCGAGGGCGCCGACGAGCTGACCTTCCTCGACATCACCGCCTCCTCCGGTGACCGCGAGACCACCTACGACGTGGTCCGGCGCACCGCCGAGCAGGTGTTCATCCCGCTCACCGTCGGCGGCGGCATCCGCGCCGTCGAGGACGTCGACAAGCTGCTGCGGGCCGGGGCCGACAAGGTCGGCGTCAACACCGCCGCCATCGTCCGCCCCGAGCTGGTCCGGGAGATCGCCCAGCGGTTCGGCCGCCAGGTGCTGGTGCTCTCGGTGGACGCCCGCCGATGCCCCGAGGGCACCGAGACGGCCTCCGGCTTCGAGGTCACCACGCACGGCGGCCGCCAGGGCACCGGCCTGGACGCCGTCGAGTGGGCCGGGCGCGCCGCCGAGCTGGGCGCGGGCGAGATCCTGCTCAACTCGATGGACGCCGACGGCACCAAGGACGGCTACGACCTGGAGCTGATCAGGGCCGTGCGGGCGACCGTGTCGGTGCCGGTGATCGCCTCCGGCGGGGCCGGGAAGCTCGCCGACTTCGCCCCGGCGGTGGAGGCGGGCGCGGACGCGGTGCTGGCCGCCAGCGTCTTCCACTTCGGCGACCTGCGGATCGGTGAGGTCAAGGACGCGCTGCGGGAGGCCGGGCACCCGGTCCGTTGAGGTCCCCGGGGTCCGTGGCCGGACCCCCGTCGGCCAGCTCCAGCAGACCGGGCAGCGAGAGCACGGTGGTGCTGCGCCGGCCCAGCCGGAGCAGGCCGAGGCCGGCCAGCTCGTGCAGGGCGTGGTGGACCCTTCGCTCACCGGCCCCGGTCAGGGCGGCCAGCTCGGCCTGGGTCAGCCGCGGGCGGACGGTGATGCCGGTGCCGCGCGGGCCGGCGGTGCCGTACCGCCCGGCGAGGTCGGCGAGCTGTCGGGCGAGCCGGTTCAGCACCGGCTCGGAGGCGAGGCCGACCAGCCGGCGGGTGGTGGCCCGGCCGCGGTGCACCAGGCAGCGGCTGAGTGCGATGCCGGCCGGGGCGTGGGCGCCCAGCCAGTGCAGCCACTCGGGCTGGGAGATCCGGCGCACGGTGACCGGTCCGGCCGCGGTCACGGTCGCCGAGCGGGGCCGCCCGTCGAGGGCGGCGGCCTCGCCGACCACGTCCCCGTAGGCCCGGACGTCCAGCAGGGCCGTCGTGCCCGCGGTGTCCTCGACGGTGGCCTTGGCGAAGCCGGTCAGCAGCAGGAGGACGAAGCCGCCGGGGTCCCGGTCGAGGATCAGCGTCTCGCCGCGGCCGTGCGCGCGCCGGGTGCCCAGCCGCAGGACGGCCTGCTCGGCGGCGAGCGCGGCGGGCGAGCCGTCGCGCCGCAGCTCGGCCAGCAGGGTGCCCTCGGGCCAGCCCCCGTCCGCCGCTCCTGTGCGCTGCACGGCCTCACCCCCTGCGCCGCTGGTGAGGCTAGCGCAGGGGGTGGGGCGGCGGAAGCGGTCGGGGCCGCCGGTCAGGACTCCTTCGGCGGCTCGCCCTTGATCAGGGCGAACGGGGCGCCGAACGGGTCGGCCAGCCAGGCGATCCGGCCGACGTCCGGGACGCTCTCCGGGCCCATCAGCACGGTGGCGCCGGCGCCGGTGGCCCGGGCGACCACGCCGTCCACGTCGGAGGCGCCGAAGTACGGCGTCCAGCTGGGCGGCTGGGCCTCGTCCATCACCGGGGCGATGCCGCCGAAGGCGGTGCCCCGCAGGTCGCCCTCGGCCGGGGAGACCACCTTGTACGTCATGCCGGGCGCGGGGAAGTCCTCGGAGCGCCAGCCGAAGGTCGTCCGGTAGAAGGCGAAGCCCGCGTCCACCGCGCTGGTGTGCAGCTCGGCCCAGATCAGCGCGCCGTCCTCGGAGACGACGTCCAGGCCGGTCACCGTGCCGGGCTGCCAGACCGCGAACTCGGCGCCCTGCGGGTCGGTCAGCTGGGCCATCCGCCCGGCGTCCATCACGTCGAAGGCCGGGACCCGCACGGTGCCGCCGGCCTGCTCGACGGCCTTGCCGGCGGCCTCCGCATCGGGCGTGCGGAAGTACGTCGTCCAGGCGGACCGCGCGCCCTCCTCGGTGAGCGGGCCGACGGCCGCGGCCGTCCTCCCGTTCAGCTGGAGGAAGCCGTAGCCGCCGGCCTCCGGGCCGGCGGACTGGAAGGTCCAGCCGAAGACCGTCCCGTAGAAGCCGGCGGCGGCCGCCGGGTCCGGGCTGCCGAGGTCGATCCAGCAGGGGGAGCCGGCGGGGAAGTCGGTGGTGAGCATGGTGTCGCGTCCCTTCGGGGGAGGGGGGACCGGTCACGTCCGGCCCGGGCCGGACGGCACCCGCCCGGCCCTGCCACCTGCGAGTCTGCACCCCGCCACCGACATCCGCAGCCGGGGCCGCTAGGGCGTCGGCAGGACGTGGCGCAGCGCCTCGACGGCGTCCTCGGGGCCGTCCACGGCCAGCTCGGCGCGGGCGCCGCGGCCGAAGGCGAAGAGCACCAGCTCGCCCGGCTCGCCGGTGATCCGCACGGTCGGCAGGCCGGCCGGGCCGACGGTCAGGCTCCGGCCGTCCGGGCGGCCCAGCTCCAGCCGCACCGGGGAGCGGCGGCCCGCCTCCAGCCGGGCGATCAGCGGCAGCCGGCGCCAGAGCGCCTCGGCCCGGCCGGGCGGCACGGTCTGCGGCCCGGGGCCCTCGCCGGCCCGGGCGACGTCCTCGGCGTGCACGTAGTACTCGACCGTGTTGGCCGCCTCGTCCGCGCCGGGCAGCGAGAACAGCGAGAGCACCGGCGGGCCGGAGCGGAACATCCGCACCAGCTCCTCGTAGGGCCGGTCCGCGTACGACTCCTGCACCCGGTGGGTCCAGCCGGCCAGCGGGCCGATCCGGATGCCCGCGGCGGCGTCCGGCCGCCGCTCGCGGATCACCAGGTGGGCGGCGAGGTCCCGGGTGGACCATCCGGCGCAGAGGGTGGGCGCGTCCGGCCCGGCGGCGGCCAGCAGTTCGGCCAGGCGGTGGCGCTCGGCGAGGGCGTGGTTCGACATGCCCCCACCCTAGAAGGACTGACGGTGGTTCAGCGCAGTCGGCCGGTGAGCTTGGTGGAGCCGGGCCGGTTGCTCGCCGTCAGGATGCAGGTGTAGTCGCGCCATCCCTGCTGGTAGAAGGTGAAGGTCGGGCCCACCGGGTAGCCGTAGTACGGCCCGCCGCCGCCCTGCCGGGCCTCGGCGGCGGCCTGCGCCTCCTTGCAGCCGTCCCGCATCGCGTTGGCCAGCTGGTAGTCGCCGGGCAGTCCCTCCGGCAGCAGCTGGTCGGCGATCGCCTCGCCGTCGTGCTTCTCCTCGCAGGGCCGGGCCTCCGGCTTGGTGACCGTCTTGCTCAGCTGCGGGTGGTCCAGGCAGGTGCCGACCGGGAAGAAGGAGTACGGCACCGTCCTGGTCGGTGTCGGGGTGGGGGTCGGCGTGGGCGTCGGGGTGGGGGTCGGCGAGGCCGTGGTGGGGGAGGGCGGGGGCGGCTTGGGCGCCGGGTCGTCCTCGGGCCACAGCAGGACCGTCGCCACCACCGCGAGCAGGACCGCCAGCACCGCCGCGACGGCGATCAGCAGGCCCCGGGACGGGCGGGAGTCGGAGGTGCCCCCCGGGCGGGGGAGGTCGTCGTCGCCCGGCGGTTCGGCGGGCCCGGCGGCGCGCTGCTCGGAGGTCATGACCACGAGAATGGCGCAGACCGGGCCCGCCCGGCAGGCGGTTGGAACAACTCGTTCGATCGGATGGTCTGTCCGGCCGCGCCGCACCCGTCCGCCGCCGCCCACCGGCGCGGTCGCGATCCGGACGGCGGCCCGGCCGGGCGGACCGGGCTGACACAATGGCCCCATGTCCACCACACCCGCCGCCCCCGGTTCCACCGCCCTGGCCGCCGACATCGCCGCCCGCCTCAAGCGCACCGAGGACGGCCTCCTCCCGGCGATCGCGCAGCAGTACGACACCGGCGAGGTGCTGATGCTGGGCTGGATGGACGACGAGGCGCTGCACCGCACCCTCACCACCGGCCGCTGCACCTACTGGAGCCGCAGCCGCCGCGAGTACTGGGTGAAGGGCGACACCTCCGGCCACGCCCAGGAGGTCAGGTCGGTCGCGCTGGACTGCGACGGCGACACCCTGCTGGTCAAGGTCGACCAGACCGGCGCGGCCTGCCACACCGGCGACCGCACCTGCTTCGACGCCGATGTGCTCCCGCTCGGCTGATCGAGCACCCGGCCGGCCGCCCGGCCACCCCCTAACGTCCCTCCGTCGTAAGGTGCCGCCCGTCATGGACCTCGAAGCCTTCCGCAAGCTCGCCGTCGACACCCGGGTCATCCCGGTCACCCGCAGGCTCCTCGCGGACGGCCTCACCCCGATCGGCCTCTACCGCAGCCTCGCCGACGAGCGCCCCGGCACCTTCCTGCTGGAGTCCGCCGAGCAGGGCCGCAGCTGGTCGCGCTACTCCTTCGTCGGCGTGCGCAGCGCCGCCACCCTGACGGCGGGCCCGGACGGCACCGCCCGCTGGCTCGGCGCGCCGCCGGTCGGCATCCCCACCACCGGTGACCCGCTGGAGGTGCTGCGCGCCGCACTGCGGGCCCTGCACACCCCGCGCCACCCCGACGACGGCCTGCCCCCGCTCACCGGCGGCCTGGTCGGCTACCTCGGCTACGACGTGGTCCGCCGGCTGGAGAAGCTGCCCGACCTCAACCCGGACGACCTGAAGCTGCCCGAGCTGACCCTGCTGCTCGCCACCGACCTGGCCGTGCTCGACCACGCCGACGGCACCGTGCTGCTGATCGCCAACGCGGTCAACCACAACGACCTGGCCAGCGGCGTGGACGAGGCCTACGCGGACGCCGTCGCCCGGCTCGACGCGATGGAGGCCGACCTGCTGAAGCCGGTCGACCCGGGCCTGGCCACCTTCACCCCGAGCGGCCCCGGCGAGGTCCGCTCGCCGTTCGGCGGGGAGCCCTACCGGGCCGCGGTGGAGGAGATCAAGGAGCGGATCCGGGCCGGCGAGGCGTTCCAGGTGGTGCCCTCGCAGCGGTTCGAGGCGCCCTGCCCGGCCTCCGCGCTCGACGTCTACCGCGTCCTGCGCACCACCAACCCGAGCCCGTACATGTACCTGTTCCGCTTCCCCGGCCCGGACGGCGGCGCCGAGGGCGGCTTCGACGTGGTCGGCTCCAGCCCGGAGGCGCTGGTCAAGGTCACCGACGGCGAGGCGATGCTGCACCCGATCGCCGGCACCCGGCACCGCGGGGCCACCCCGCACGAGGACGCCGAGCTGGCCGCCGAACTGCTCGCCGACCCCAAGGAGCGGGCCGAGCACCTGATGCTGGTCGACCTCGGGCGCAACGACCTCGGGCGGGTCTGCGCGCCGGGCAGCGTCGAGGTCGTCGACTTCATGCAGATCGAGCGGTACAGCCACGTCATGCACATCGTCTCCACGGTGACCGGCAAGGTCGCCGAGGGGCGGACCGCCTTCGACGTGCTGACCGCGTGCTTCCCGGCCGGCACGCTGTCCGGGGCGCCCAAGCCGCGGGCGATGCGGATCATCGAGGAGCTGGAGCCCACCCGCCGCGGCCTGTACGGCGGCTGCGTCGGCTACCTGGACTTCGCCGGGGACTCCGACACCGCGATCGCCATCCGCACGGCGGTGCTGCGCGACGGCACCGCCTACGTCCAGGCCGGCGCCGGCGTGGTGGCCGACTCCGATCCGCACGGCGAGGACACCGAATGCCGCAACAAGGCCGCCGCCGTCCTGCGCGCGGTCGCCACGGCGAATACGCTGCGTAGGCCGTAGGAGGCCGGCACCCGCGCGGGTCGCGGGGCCGCCGCGGCGGAAGGGACAGCAGGATGCCGGACGCGCAGCGGCGGATCGTGACCGCCGCCAGGGAACAGCTGGTGCGGCAGCCGGGCGGCCACGGGGGCGTCCTCGCGGACGTGCGGCTGGACGGGCAGGCGGCCGCGCTCGTGCTGCTCGCCCCGGGCGCGGTGCCGGACCCCGCCGGGCACTACCGGGCCGTGGACGCGCGGGTGGTGCTGGACGTGCTCCCGGTGCCGGAGCCCGTCGGACGCCACCGGTTCCACGCCGCCGCGGGCGTCCCGCTGTACGTCGTGGTGGACCCGGGGGAGGGGGTCTGCACGGTGCACAGCCGCCCGCTGCCCGGCGTCGGGTACCGGGAGGCGGAGCGGGTGCCCTTCGGGAACGATCTCTTCCTGCCGCTGGGGGAGCGGACGCTGGTGCTGGAGACGGGCGACTTCCCCGCCGAGCCGCCCACCCCGGGTGCGGCGGAGGGATGAGGGCGGGGGACACTGGAGCGGTGAGCGCTGAAGCCCCTACCGACACCGTGTCCGCCGACCCCGCCGCCGCCCCCGCGCCCGCCGCGGGCGCCGGGCGGCGCACGCTGGGGGTGATGCTGCTGCTCACCGTGCTGGGCGCGGTGCTGGTGCTGACCGCCGCCGGCCGGGTCTGGGCCGAGGGGATGGCGGGGACCCTGGAGGTCTCGGTCACCGGCGGGAGGATCTCCGAACTGCCCGCCGGGCTGGCGCTGGTGGCGCTGGCCGCGGCGGTCGCGGTGTTCGCGGTGCGCGGCACCGGCCGGCTCGCGGTGGGGGCGCTGACCGTCCTGGCCGGGCTGGGCGCGGCGGCCACCGCCGCGGCCGGCGCCGGGGACACCGCCGCGCTGGACGCCGAGGCGGCCCGCAAGCTCGCGCTGACCGGGTCGGCCGCGACCGGGATCGGGCACACCGCCTGGCCGTGGGTGGCGCTGCTGGGCGGGCTGCTGCTGGCGCTGGCCGGACTGCTGACCGTCCGCTACGGGCGCGGCTGGCCGGCCATGGGCAGCCGGTACGAGGCGCCGACCGGCCAGGCGCCGGCGAAGCGGCGGGCGGCCGCCGCCGACAACACCCCGGCGGACCTGTGGAAGGCGCTGGACCGGGGCGAGGACCCGACGGCGGGCTGACCGGCCGCACGGGCCCGCGCGGCACTGTGACGCGATAGACCCGCCACCCCCTTTGGGGCGCCGGTGTGTGGCCCGGCACAATGGAGGCGTCCATGGGACACGTCACCCCGTGAGGGGCCGAGCAGGCCCGGTCGGGCCCCGAGAGCGTAGGAGCACCATCCAATGGCAGCAGCAGCACACGGCCACAACCCCGCCGCCTGGACCGGCGTGACCATCGCCTTCATCGGCTTCGGCATCGCGGGCGTTGCGATGATCCTGCCGTCGGTGCTGCTCACCGTGGCCGGCCTGGCGGTCGTCCTGATCGGCGGCGTGGTCGGCAAGGCCATGTCGATGGCGGGCATGGGCAAGCAGCCCAGCACCATGGTGTACACCCCCGAGGAGCAGGCCGCGCTGGCCGCCGCCGCGGCCTGACCGACCGGCACCTCGCGCGAACGGCGGCCCACGGGCCGCCGTTTCGCTTCTCCCGCGCGGCCGCCGGGGCGGGCACAATCATGGGCGTGAACGCCGCCCCCGCCCCCACCGCCGCCGCCCGGCCCTCCGCGCCGCGTCGGCTGGTGCCGCCGCTGGCCGCAGCCGCCGCCGTGGCCCTCCCCGCCGGGTACGTCGCCGCGGTGGACCCGAACGACCCCGGGCACTACCCCGACTGCCCCTTCCTGGCGGCCACCGGCTGGTGGTGCCCCGGCTGCGGCGGGCTGCGCTGCGTGCACGCGCTGACCCACGGGGACCTCAGCGGCGCGCTGCACGACAACGCGGTGGCCGTGCTGCTGTTCGCCGTGCTGGGGGTGCTCTGGGTGCGCTGGCTCTGGGCGGCGCTGCGCGCCCTGCCCGGGCCCCGGCTGGTGCTCGGGGCCCGCCGCTGGGCGCTGGTGGGGCTGCTCGTCCTGGTCTTCACGGTGGTCCGCAACCTGCCGATCGGCGCCGGCCTGGCCCCGCCGCCGGTCTGACCGGCGCGGTGGCGACGGTGTGAAGCCGCAGCTCGCGGCGGTACCCGGGGGTCCGTTCCGTGAGACGCGCGCCGGGCGGATGCGCTGTGCGCTCCCTCTTGCCGATACCATCGAAGGGCCGGAGGCCCGCTGGCCACCCGGCTCCTCGCTAGCAGAACCAGGACTAGCAGACATGATGGGGGCGCCCGAGTGAGTGTGCTCGACTCGATCGTCGAAGGGGTCCGCGAGGACCTCGCCGAGCGGCAGGCCCGGGTCTCGCTGGACGAGCTCAAGGAGCTCGCCGCCAAGGCCCCGGACGCCAAGGACGGCGTGGCGGCCCTGCGCGGCGACGGCGTCCGGGTGATCTGCGAGGTCAAGCGCTCCAGCCCGTCCAAGGGCGCGCTGGCCACGATCGCGGACCCGGCGTCGCTGGCGATCGACTACGCGGCCGGCGGTGCCGCCGCGATCAGCGTGCTGACCGAGCAGCGCCGCTTCGGCGGGTCGCTGGCGGACCTGGACGCCGTCCGGGCCGCCGTGGAGACGCCGCTGCTCCGCAAGGACTTCATCGTCACCGCCTACCAGCTGTGGGAGGCCCGCGCGCACGGCGCGGACCTGGCGCTGCTGATCGTCGCGGCCCTCGACCAGCCGGCCCTGGTGTCGCTGATCGAGCGGGCCGAGTCGATCGGCCTCACCCCGCTGGTCGAGGTGCACGACGAGGAGGAGATCAAGCGCGCGGTGGACGCCGGTGCGCGGATCATCGGCGTCAACGCCCGCAACCTCAAGACCCTCGAAGTGGACCGCGACACCTTCGGCAACGTCGTCCACGCCATCCCGGACGGCATCGTCAAGGTCGCCGAGTCCGGCGTGCGCGGCCCGCTGGACGTGATCTCCTACGCCAACCTGGGCGCGGACGCGGTGCTGGTCGGCGAGTCGCTGGTGACCGGCAGGGACCCGCGGGCCGCGGTGGCCGACCTGGTCGCGGCCGGCGCCCACCCGGCGATCCGGCACAAGGACTGATCCCGCCGCCATGAAGATCGCCACCCGTCTCGCCCCCGGCTGCCGCCCGCGCGGCTGCCGCGCGCCCGCGCGCCGGGTGCTGGGGCGGCGGGTGCGGTACGTCATCGGCTGCGAGCCCGGGCAGGTGCCGGGGAGGCGATGGCGCGCGACGTCCGGCTGAACCAGGCCGACAGACGTCACCGTCAACCGTCGTCATCTTTCCCGAGGGACTCCACCATGTCCGAACGGTCCGACAAGGACTACCTGCCCGGCGCCGAGGTGCCGGACGCGCGCGGCTACTTCGGCGCCTACGGCGGCCGCTTCATCCCGGAGGCGCTGGTCGCCGCCGTGGAGCAGGTCGCCGAGGAGTACGAGAAGGCCAAGGCCGACCCGGCCTTCGCCGCCGAGCTCGACGCGCTGCTCAAGGACTACACCGGCCGCCCCAGCCCGCTGACCGACGTCAGCCGGTTCTCCGCCGAGGCGGGCGGCGCGCGCGTCCTGCTCAAGCGCGAGGACCTCAACCACACCGGCTCGCACAAGATCAACAACGTGCTGGGCCAGGCCCTGCTCACCCGGCGGATGGGCAAGACCCGGATCATCGCCGAGACCGGCGCCGGCCAGCACGGCGTGGCCACCGCCACCGCCTGCGCGCTGTTCGGCTTCGACTGCACCATCTACATGGGCGAGGTCGACACCCAGCGCCAGGCGCTGAACGTCGCCCGGATGCGGATGCTCGGCGCCGAGGTGGTGGCCGTGAAGTCCGGCAGCCGCACCCTCAAGGACGCCATCAACGAGGCGTTCCGCGACTGGGTCGCCAACGTCGACTCCACCCACTACCTGTTCGGCACCGTGGCCGGCCCGCACCCCTTCCCGATGATGGTCCGCGACTTCCACCGGGTCATCGGCGTGGAGGCGCGCGAGCAGGTCCTGGAGCGCACCGGGCGGCTGCCCGACGCGGTCGTCGCCTGCGTCGGCGGCGGCTCCAACGCGATGGGCATCTTCCACGAGTTCATCCCGGACGCCGGGGTGCGCCTGATCGGCTGCGAGGCGGCCGGCGAGGGCGCCGAGACCCCGCGCCACGCGGCCACCCTCACCAAGGGCGACCCGGGCGTGCTGCACGGCTCGCGCACCTACGTCCTGCAGGACGAGGACGGCCAGACCATCGAGTCGCACTCGATCTCGGCCGGCCTCGACTACCCGGGCGTCGGCCCGGAGCACGCCTGGCTGAAGGACACCGGCCGGGCCGAGTACCGACCGGTCACCGACGACGCCGCCATGCAGGCGCTGCGGCTGCTGTCCCGCACCGAGGGCATCATCCCGGCCATCGAGAGCGCGCACGCGCTGGCCGGCGCCCTGGAGCTGGGCCGCGAGCTCGGGCCCGAGGCCACCATCCTGGTCTCGCTCTCCGGGCGCGGCGACAAGGACATGCACACCGCCGCCGAGTACTTCGGCCTCTACGACGAGCCGGGCGCCGGCTCCGCCCACGGGGGTAAGTGACCATGGCTTCGAAGCTCAGTGGCATCCTGGCCGCCGCCAAGGCGGAGGACCGCGCCGCGCTGATCGGCTACCTGCCGGCCGGCTTCCCGTCGGTGGACGGCGGCGTGCGGGCGGTCAACGCGCTGATCGAGGGCGGCTGCGACATCGTCGAGGTCGGCCTGCCGCACTCCGACCCGGTGCTGGACGGCCCGACCATCCAGACCGCCGACGACATCGCGCTGCGCGGTGGCGTGCGGATCAAGGACGTGCTGCGCACCGTCCAGGAGGTCGCCGCCGCGAACCCCGCCGCGGCGGTGCTGGTGATGACCTACTGGAACCCGGTGGACCGGTACGGCGTCGAGCGGTTCGCCGCCGACCTGGCCGCGGCCGGCGGCGCGGGCTGCATCCTGCCGGACCTGCCGGTGGAGGAGTCCGAGGAGTGGCGCAAGGCGGCCGGGGAGCACGGTCTGGACACCGTGTTCGTGGTCGCGCCGAGCAGCAAGGACAAGCGGCTGGCCGAGGTCACGGCGGCCGGCAGCGGCTTCGTGTACGCGGCCGCGGTGATGGGCGTGACCGGCAGCCGGGCGCAGGTCGGCGACCTGGCCGAGGACCTGGTCGCCCGGACCAGGGCCACCACCGGGCTGCCGGTCTGCGTCGGCCTCGGGGTGTCCACCCGCGAGCAGGCCGCCCAGGTGGCCGGGTTCGCCGACGGTGTGATCGTCGGCTCGGCCTTCGTGCAGCGGATCCTGGACGCCGACGGGGACGAGCGGGCCGCGCTGGCGGCGGTGCGCTCGCTGGCCGGCGAGCTGGCGCAGGGCGTCCGCCGGAGCTAGGACCGGAACGCCTCCGACGGCCCGCCACCCCTCCCGGGGGTGGCGGGCCGTCGCCGTCCCAGGACCCGTTCGACCCGGCCGGTCAGCCCGCCGACCCGAACGGGTGAACAGTGGCGGGCACGCGCACCAGCCGGCGGTTGGGCGGCGTTGAGTGGAGGGAGGAGTGCACGAGCGACGTGCCCGCGGGCCAAGCGAGCGGAAGGGGTCGGCCGATGCCCGGTCTTCAGCGAGCCGTGCTGCTGCGGGCGGCCGCGGCCGCGCTGGCGCTCGGCGCCGCGCTCGGGGCCCAGTGCGCGGTCGGCCCGGCGCTGGCCAAGCGGGGGGTGGAGCGGGCGGAGCGGGACGCCTTCGTGTGCGCGGAGGCGGTCCGGATGGAGGCGGCGGCGCGGACCGGTCGTGCGGAGGCACCGGGTCCGCCGGGCCCCGCCGACCCGGGCCGGGCCGCCGCCGGCCGCTACGACCTCGACCACTACGACCTCGACCGCTACGACCTCGACCGCTACGACCTCGACCGCTACGACCTGGGGTGGCCGCCCGGCTGCGATCCCGATCACCCTTTGGGGTGAGACCGCGGCGGAGTGGATCGGCCGTCACTCTTTCGGCTTGACTCCGAGAACCCGAGAAACCCGGCGTCCTCGGCGGCGTTCACAGGGCGTGACGGTGTTTCCCGAGGGGATTGTCCGGCCGGCCGGGCCGGTGGCGGAGTGGATCGGCACGGCCGCCCGGCTGGGCCTGGCCGTGGTCTGGGGCTGGGCCGGGCTGGCGAAGATCGCCGACCCCGCGGAGGCCGCCCAGGCGGTGCGCGCGTACGAGATCCTGCCCGAGTCCCTGGTCAAACCGGTGGGCCACGGGCTGCCCTTCCTGGAGCTGGCGCTCGCCCTGCTGCTGGTGGCCGGCCTGGGCGTGCGCCTGGTCGCGGCCGTCTCGGCCGTGCTGCTGCTCGCCTTCGTCGGCGGGATCGCCTCCGCCTGGGCGCGCGGCATCTCGATCGACTGCGGGTGCTTCGGCGGCGGCGGGGCGGTCGACGCCTCGCAGACCGAGTACCTGCAGGAGATCCTGCGCGACACCGGGTTCCTGCTGCTGGCCGGCTGGCTGGTCTGGCGGCCCCGCACGAAGCTCTCCGCGGACGGCCGGCTGGCCGGCTGAACGCCCGCCCCGCCCACCGCACCCCCACCCCCCCGAACCTGGAACTCCAAGGCTGATGAGCGAGAAGAACCGAGAAGGCAAGCGCACCGCCCGTGAGCGGATGCTGGCGGAACGGGCCGAGGACGAGGCCCGCGGCCGGCGGCGGAGGAAGCTGATCGTCGGCGGCGTGGCCCTCGCGGTGATCACCGCAGCCGTGGTCACCGGCGTGGTGGTGCAGGACCAGCGCTCCACCCCGGAGACCCCCAACGCCGCGCCGGCCGGCACGATCGGGGACAAGAACCTGGTCGTCCCGGTGGGCTCGGACAACGCGCCCTCCGTCCTCACCGTCTACGAGGACCCGCGCTGCCCCGCCTGCGGCATCTTCGAGCGGGAGTTCTCGCCCACCATCAGCCAGCTGGAGGACGCGGGCAAGATCTACACCAACTACCACATCGTCTCGTTCATCGACCGGGCCGTGCAGGGCAAGGGCTCCAAGTACGCCGCCAACGCGCTGGGCTGCGCCCAGGAAGCCGGGCACTTCCGCGACTACCACGACGTGCTCTACCGCAACCAGCCGGACGAGACCAACGACGCCTTCGGCAACAAGGCGGTCCTGATCAACCTCGCCAGGCAGGTCGAAGGCCTGGTCACGCCGACCTTCGAGGCCTGCGTCAACGACCTGGAGTTCGGCGACTGGGTGTCGGCGGTTCAGCAGGACTTCGACAAGTCCAACTTCAAGTCCACGCCGACGGTGCTGCTCAACGGGCAGCCGATCTACCCGAAGTTCAACAACGAGGAGATCACCCCGGCCAACCTGGTGAAGTGGGTGGACGCCGCCAACCAGGGCAAGCCGCTGGGCACTCCGGGCACCCACGGCCAGTCGCCGGCGCCCACCAGCACCGCCTCGGAGTCGAACAACCCCTCGCCCACCGCCGGCTGAACCTGCCGCGTACGCTGCGGGGTGGTCGCCGCCCCCTCCCCGTCCGGAGGGGGTGGCGGCGGGCGCCGCTCCGGGGCCCGGCCGGGGCCCGCGCACCGATCTGTGCCCGACTGTGACCCGCCGGGGTGCCCTGGACGGGCCGCCGACCCTGTAGCGTCGGAGCTGCCATGGATATCGCCTACATTCCCAGCCCGTCGCGGGGTGTCCTGTACCTCGGACCGATCCCGCTGCGCGCCTACGCCTTCTGCATCATCCTCGGTGTCGTCGTTGCCGTCTGGCTCGGCAGCAAGCGCTGGGTCGCCCGGGGCGGTGGCCGGCACACCGTCGGGGACATCGCCGTCTGGGCCGTGCCGTTCGGCCTGGTCGGCGGTCGGCTGTACCACGTGATCACCGACCACCAGCTGTACTTCGCCGAGGGGAAGAACCCCTGGAACGCCTTCAAGATCTGGGAGGGCGGCCTCGGCATCTGGGGAGCGATCGCGCTGGGCGCGGTCGGCGCCTGGATCGGCGCCCGCCGCCGCGGCGTCCCGCTGCCCGCCTACGCGGACGCGATCGCCCCGGGCATCGTGCTCGCCCAGGCGCTCGGCCGCTGGGGCAACTGGTTCAACCAGGAGCTGTACGGCCGGGAGACCACCCTGCCGTGGGGTCTGGAGATCACCAGGACGCTGCCCGACGGCGAGGTCGTCACCACGATCCACCACCCGACCTTCCTCTACGAGTCGCTCTGGTGCGTGGGCGTCGCCGTGCTGGTGATCTGGGCGGACAAGCGGTTCACCCTGGGTCACGGGCGGGCCTTCGCGCTGTACGTCGCCGGGTACACCGCGGGCCGGTTCTGGACCGAGTGGCTGCGGGTCGACGAGGCGCACCACATCCTGGGGCTGCGGCTGAACGACTGGGTGGCGATCGTCGTCTTCGTCGCCGCCGTGGCGTACTTCGTGATCGTCGGCAGGAAGCGGCCCGGCCGGGAGGACCCGGCGAGCATCGACCCGATGGCGCGCGCCGAGGCGGAGGCCGAGGCCGGCGCCGCGGGCGAGGAGCCGGGTGACGGCCCGAAGGGCGACCTGCCGAAGGGCGGTCTGCCGAAGGCGGAGCGCGACGGCAAGCCCGCCGACGGGCTCGCCGAGAAGCTCGACAAGCTGGAGAAGGGCGCCAAGCACCCCGCCTGACCTGCGCCGCCGCTCGCCGCCGGCCGCCCCCGCACCCGTGCGGAGGGCGGCCGGAGCCATGTTCGGACAGCCTTACTTTGCTGGAAATGCCCAGCTCAAGAGGGCTACGGTCATGCAGTAAGGCGATCGGACCAAGGGACGGAGGGGAACGGCCGTGACTGCGACCGCCCTGGAGCACGAGACCGGACAGCACCCCCGGATACCCGCCGCCGGGCACCACCGGGACGTCAACGGCGGCTGGCTGCGACCCGCGGTGTTCGGGGCGATGGACGGCCTGGTGTCCAACTTCGCACTGATGACCGGCGTCGTCGGCGGCGCCGTCTCCACCAGCACCGTGGTGCTCACCGGCCTCGCCGGACTGGCGGCCGGCGCCTGCTCGATGGCGGCGGGCGAGTACACCTCGGTGGCCTCCCAGCGGGAGCTGGTGCAGGCCGAGATCGAGGCCGAGCGGCTGGAGCTGCGCCGCAACCCGCACGGCGAGCTGGCCGAGCTGGCCCAGCTGTACATCGAGCGCGGGGTGGACCCGAAGCTGGCCCACGAGGTGGCGCGGCAGCTGTCCGCGGACCCGGAGCAGACGCTGGAGATCCACGCCCGGGAGGAGCTGGGCGTCGACCCCAACGACCTGCCCTCGCCCTGGGTGGCGGCCGGCTCCTCGTTCGTCTGCTTCGCGGTCGGCGCGCTGCTGCCGCTGCTGCCGTACCTGCTGGGCGCGACCTCGCTGCTGCCGGCGCTGCTGGTCGCGGCGGCCGGGCTGTTCGTCTGCGGCGCGGTGGTGGCCCGGGTGACGGCGCGCAGCTGGTGGTACAGCGGTCTGCGGCAGCTGGTGCTGGGCGGGGTCGCGGCCGGGGTGACCTATCTGCTGGGCGCGCTGATCGGCGGACAGGTCGGCTGACGGCCGGGCTGTTCGAGGAGCCGTCCTAGGGGGGGCGACCGAGGCCGGGCGGGGTCGCCGGGTGCTGTGCTGTTGCATTGTTATGCGTCCGAACGGGTGAGGTTGCACACATGGCGGCCCGGCCACGCCTGGCCTTGTCTCGGAATGTGGGCCGCCTGGCCGAAGAATCGCATCCGCGGATCGACTTCCGAGATGGAATCGCAGGCGGCTGTGATCGACTTCGATGACGGCCCGATGTCGCCCCTGTTTCAGGGCGTGGGGCGCCGGGCACAATCGTCGGGACGTGCGGTGTGGCACGTCCCCTCATCATCCCCGTGACCTGCGGATCCGTCCGCGATGTGGACGCAGATTTCCGCTTCCCGGGGTCTTCGGCATCATGTAACGTGCGTGCCTCAATCGCATCAGGGCCAACGTCGTCCCTACTGCATCAGTTTCGAAAGACGACGACGGGAGAGCCGATGCTGTCTGCATCCATGCACTCCGCCAACGAGCCCCAGGCCGGCGCCGCCCGCCCGCCGTACGCGCTCGTTCCGGATGCGCGACCTGCTGCTCAGGGCCTGTACGACCCGCGGAACGAGCACGACGCCTGTGGCGTCGGATTCGTCGCCACGCTGACCGGCACCGCCGACCACACCGTCGTCGAGCAGGCGCTGACCGTCCTGCGCAACCTGGAGCACCGCGGCGCCACCGGCGCCGAGCCGGACTCCGGTGACGGCGCGGGCATCCTCACCCAGGTCCCGGACGCCTTCCTGCGCGCCAAGGTCGACTTCGACCTCCCGGCGGCCGGCGCCTACGCGGTCGGCATCGCCTTCCTGCCCGACGCCGACGACCAGGACGCCGCCGCCGTCGCCCGGATCGAGGCGATCGCGGGCGACGAGGGCCTGACCGTCCTCGGCTGGCGCGACGTGCCGGTCACCCCCGACCTGCTGGGCGCCACCGCCCGCGGCGTCATGCCGCGCTTCCGCCAGCTCTTCCTGGCCGGCGAGGGCAAGGCCGGCATCGAGCTGGACCGGGTCGCCTTCGTGGTCCGCAAGCGCTCCGAGCGCGAGGCCGGGGTCTACTTCCCCTCGCTGTCCGCGCGCACCATCGTCTACAAGGGCATGCTGACCACCGGCCAGCTGGAGCCCTTCTTCCCGGACCTGTCGGACCGGCTCTACGCCTCCGCGCTCGGCCTGGTGCACTCGCGCTTCTCCACCAACACCTTCCCGAGCTGGCCGCTCGCCCACCCGTACCGGTTCGTCGCGCACAACGGCGAGATCAACACGGTCAAGGGCAACCGGAACTGGATGACCGCCCGGGAGTCCCAGCTCGCCACCGACCTCATCCCGGCCAACCGGAACGGGCAGGGCCTGGAGCGGATCTTCCCGATCTGCACCCCGGACCACTCCGACTCGGCCTCCTTCGACGAGGTCCTGGAGCTGCTCCACCTCGGCGGCCGCTCGCTGCCGCACGCCGTGCTGATGATGATCCCGGAGGCGTGGGAGAACCACGCCACCATGGACCCGGCCCGCCGCGCCTTCTACCGGTACCACTCCAACCTGATGGAGCCCTGGGACGGCCCGGCCTGCGTCACCTTCACCGACGGCACGCAGATCGGCGCCGTGCTGGACCGCAACGGCCTGCGCCCCGCCCGCTACTGGGTCACCGAGGACGGCCTGGTCGTCCTCTCCTCCGAGGTCGGCGTGCTCGACATCGAGCAGACCCGGGTGGTCAAGAAGGGCCGGCTGCAGCCCGGCCGGATGTTCCTCGTCGACACCGCCGAGCACCGCATCGTCGAGGACGAGGAGGTCAAGTCGGCGCTGGCCGCCGAGCACCCCTACGAGGAGTGGGTCGAGGGCGGGCAGATCCAGCTCGCCAAGCTCCCCGAGCGCGAGCACATCGCGCACACCCACGCCTCGGTCACCCGCCGCCAGCAGACCTTCGGCTACACCGAGGAGGAGCTGCGGGTCGTCCTGGCGCCGATGGCGAAGACCGGCGCCGAGGCGCTCGGCTCGATGGGCACCGACTCGCCGATCGCCGCGCTGAGCGAGAAGCCGCGCCTGCTGTTCGACTACTTCGTGCAGCTCTTCGCGCAGGTCACCAACCCGCCGCTGGACGCCATCCGCGAGGAGCTGGTCACCTCACTGCTGTCCAACCTCGGCCCCGAGGGCAACCTGCTGGCCGCCGAGGCCGCCGCCTGCCGCTCGGTCGGCATCACCTTCCCGGTGATCGACAACGACGAGCTGGCCAAGCTGGTCCACATCAACGCGGACGGCGACCAGCCCGGCCTCAAGGCCGTCACGCTGTCCGGCCTGTACAAGGTCGCCGGCGGCGGCGAGGCGCTGGCCGCCCGGCTCGCCGCGATCGCCGCCGAGGCCGACGCGGCGATCGCCGACGGCACCCGGATCATCGTGCTCTCCGACCGGCACTCGGACGCCGAGCACGCCCCGATCCCCTCGCTGCTGCTCACCTCGGCGGTCCACCACCACCTCATCCGCACCAAGCAGCGCACCCGGGTGTCGCTGCTGGTCGAGGCGGGCGACGTCCGCGAGGTGCACCACGTCGCGCTGCTGATCGGCTACGGCGCCGGCGCGGTCAACCCGTACCTGGCCATGGAGTCGGTCGAGGACCTGGTCGCCCAGGGAGTCTTCATCGAGGGCGCGGAGCCCGAGAAGGCGATCAAGAACCTGATCAAGGCGCTCGGCAAGGGCGTGCTCAAGGTGATGTCCAAGATGGGCATCTCCACCGTCGCCTCCTACCGCGGCGCGCAGGTCTTCGAGGCGATCGGCCTCTCCCGCGAGCTGGTGGACGGCTACTTCGCCGGCACCACCACCAAGCTCGGCGGCATCGGCCTGGACGAGATCGCCAAGGAGACCGCCGCCCGGCACGCCAAGGCCTACCCGGCCTCCGGCATCCCGGCCGCGCACCGCGCGCTGGAGATCGGCGGCGAGTACCAGTGGCGCCGCGAGGGCGAGCCGCACCTGTTCGACCCGGACACCGTGTTCCGGCTGCAGCACTCCACCCGCAACCGCCGGTACGACATCTTCAAGCAGTACACGGACCGGGTGAACGAGCAGTCCGAGCGGCTGATGACGCTGCGCGGCCTGTTCACGCTGGACGCGCTCGGCCGCACCCCGGTGCCGGTCGAGGAGGTCGAGCCGGTCTCCGAGATCGTCAAGCGGTTCTCCACCGGCGCCATGTCGTACGGCTCGATCTCCCGCGAGGCGCACGAGACCCTGGCGATCGCGATGAACCGCCTCGGCGGCAAGTCCAACACCGGCGAGGGCGGCGAGGACCCGGACCGCCTCCACGACCCGGAGCGCCGCTCGGCGATCAAGCAGGTCGCCTCCGGCCGGTTCGGCGTCACCTCCGAGTACCTGGTCAACGCCGACGACATCCAGATCAAGATGGCCCAGGGCGCCAAGCCCGGCGAGGGCGGCCAGCTGCCCGGCCACAAGGTGTACCCGTGGGTCGCGAAGACCCGGCACTCCACCCCGGGTGTCGGCCTGATCTCGCCGCCGCCGCACCACGACATCTACTCGATCGAGGACCTGGCGCAGCTGATCCACGACCTCAAGAACGCCAACCCCGAGGCCCGCATCCACGTGAAGCTGGTCTCCGAGGTCGGCGTCGGCACGGTCGCGGCCGGCGTCTCCAAGGCGCACGCGGACGTCGTGCTGGTCTCCGGCCACGACGGCGGCACCGGCGCCTCGCCGCTCACCTCGCTCAAGCACGCGGGCGGCCCCTGGGAGCTCGGCCTCGCCGAGACCCAGCAGACCCTGCTGCTCAACGGCCTGCGCGACCGGATCGTGGTGCAGACCGACGGCCAGCTGAAGACCGGCCGCGACGTCGTCATCGCCGCCCTGCTGGGCGCCGAGGAGTTCGGCTTCGCGACCGCCCCGCTGGTGGTCTCCGGCTGCATCATGATGCGCGTCTGCCACCTGGACACCTGCCCGGTCGGCGTCGCCACCCAGAACCCGGTGCTGCGCGAGCGGTTCTCCGGCAAGCCGGAGTTCGTGGTCAACTTCTTCGAGTTCATCGCCGAGGAGGTCCGGGAGATCCTGGCCTCGCTGGGCTTCCGCTCGATCGAGGAGGCCGTCGGCCACGCCGAGCACATCGACGCCCAGGCCGCGATCGGCCACTGGAAGGCCGCCGGGCTCGACCTGGCCCCGCTGTTCCACGTGCCCGAGCTGCCCGAGGGCGCGGCCCTGCACCGCACCACCACGCAGGACCACGCGCTCGACAAGGCCCTCGACAACCAGCTGATCGACCTGGCCCAGGACGCCCTGGAGAACGGCGACGCCGTCCGCATCCAGCTGCCGATCCGCAACGTCAACCGGACCGTCGGCACCATGCTCGGCCACCACGTGACCAAGCGGTACCGCGGCGAGGGCCTGCCGGAGGGGACCATCGACGTCACCTTCACCGGCTCGGCCGGCCAGTCCTTCGGCGCCTTCGTGCCGCGCGGCATCACGCTGCGCCTGGAGGGCGACGCCAACGACTACGTCGGCAAGGGCCTGTCCGGCGGCGTGATCGTGGTCCGCCCGGCCCGCGACGCGGCGGCGATCGGCAACGACGCGCAGAACCACGTCATCGCCGGCAACACCATCGGCTACGGTGCCACCGCGGGCCGGATCCACCTGCGGGGCAAGGCCGGCGAGCGGTTCGCGGTCCGCAACTCCGGGGCGACCCTGGTCGTCGAGGGCGTGGGCGACCACGGCCTGGAGTACATGACCGGCGGCCGGGTGGTCGTCCTCGGCGAGACCGGGCGCAACCTGGCGGCCGGCATGTCCGGCGGCATCGCCTACGTGCTGGACCTGCGCCCGGCCAACGTCAACAGCGGGATGGTGGGCATCGAGGCCCCCGACGCCGCGGCCCGGGAGTGGCTGCGCGAGACCGTGCAGCAGCACTACGAGGAGACCGGCTCCACCGTCGCCGCCGAGCTCCTGGCGGACTGGGGCAGCGGGGTCTCCCGCTTCTCCACGATCATGCCGACCGACTACAAGGCCGTGCTCGCTGCCAAGGACGCCGCTGAGCGCGATGGCCTCTCCGAGGCCGAGACCACTCGCAAGATGATGGAGGCGGCACATGGCTGACCCCAAGGGCTTCCTGACCACGCCCAAGCAGCTGGCCGAGCGGCGTCCGGTGGACGTGCGCCTGCGCGACTGGAACGAGGTCTACGTCGAGCGCAGCCTGCTGCCGATCATCACCAAGCAGGCCGGCCGCTGCATGGACTGCGGCATCCCGTTCTGCCACAACGGCTGCCCGCTCGGGAACCTCATCCCCGAGTGGAACGACCTCGCCTACCGGGACGACTGGAAGGGCGCGATCGAGCGGCTGCACGCGACCAACAACTTCCCGGAGTTCACCGGGCGGCTCTGCCCGGCGCCCTGCGAGTCGGCCTGCGTGCTCGGCATCAACCAGGACGCGGTGACCATCAAGAACGTCGAGGTCACCATCATCGACAAGGCCTGGGACCGCGGCGGGGTCACCCCGCAGGTGCCGGAGCGGCTGTCCGGCAAGACGGTCGCCGTGGTCGGCTCCGGGCCGGCCGGCCTGGCCGCCGCCCAGCAGCTCACCCGGGCCGGGCACACCGTGGTGGTCTACGAGCGGGCCGACCGGATCGGCGGCCTGCTGCGGTACGGCATCCCCGAGTTCAAGATGGAGAAGCGCCACATCAACCGCCGCGTCGAGCAGATGCGCGCGGAGGGCACCCGGTTCCGCACCGGCGTGCACGTCGGCGAGGACATCACCGGGCAGCAGCTGCGCGAGCGCTTCGACGCGGTGGTCGTCGCGGCCGGCGCCACCACTGCCCGCGACCTGCCGGTGCCCGGGCGCGAACTCAAGGGCGTCCACCAGGCCATGGAGTACCTGCCGCTGGCCAACAAGGTGCAGGAGGGCGACTTCGTGGAGTCGCCGATCAGCGCCAAGGGCAAGCACGTGGTGGTCATCGGCGGCGGCGACACCGGCGCGGACTGCGTCGGCACCGCGCACCGGCAGGGGGCGGCCTCCGTCACCCAGCTGGAGATCATGCCGCGGCCCGGCGAGGACCGGCCGGCCAACCAGCCGTGGCCGACCATGCCGATGACCTACAAGGTCACCTCGGCGCACGAGGAGGGCGGCGAGCGGGTCTACTCCGTCTCCACCACCCACTTCAGCGGCGACGAGGAGGGCAACGTCCAGGAGCTGCACCTCGTCGAGGTGCGGTTCGAGAACGGGAGGTTCGAGCAGGTGCCGGGCACCGAGCGGGCCATCCCGGCGCAGCTGGTCACCCTGGCGATGGGCTTCACCGGGACGGACGTGAGGAACGGTCTGGTGGAGCAGCTGGGCGTGGACCTCGACGCACGCGGTAATGTGGCTCGCGACGGCCGCTTCGCCACCAACGTCGATGGCGTCTACGTCTGCGGCGACGCCGGACGAGGCCAGTCGCTGATCGTCTGGGCCATCGCGGAGGGCCGCTCGGCCGCCGCGGCGGTCGACACCTACCTGGGCGGCAAGACTCCGCTGCCCGCCCCGATCCGGCCGACGGACCGCCCCCTGGTGGTCTGATCCGGTCCAGGTAGCCCGGCGCCGCATCGCCGGGTCGTACCGAGCCGCACCCCGTCAGCGTCGCCGGGCCACCGCGGTCCATGGCGCCTGCCCACATCCCCGACCAGTTTGGGGGCAGGCGCCTTTCGCGTTTTCCGGGTCCGGGCGCGCCGGGGCCGGGCGGCGGCGCCGCGGGGCGGCGCGGGGTGGCGCCGGGCGGCGTCAACCGGCGGCGCCGTTGGCCGAGTCGCACCGGTGCGGGGCGTCCGGCGGGGGTTGGGGATGTCCATGGCGACGGCGGGGGACTAGAGTGCGTTCGGGGAGCTACGGGGTGGCTACCGCGCGTATCCGGACGCCGGTCGTCCGGGCGGCTCCGCCGAGGGTGTGCGGATGTCCGGTGACTCCGCAGAGGGTGTTCCGAGGACTGTTGTTTGTCGGTCCCTGATGGAAGACTGCGGCCGACGGCCGGGGGGCTGCGCGAGGTGCGGAGGGTTGAGGCGATGGGTGCGACTCAGGCGGGTGGTGGTGCCACCGTGCGGCGGCTGCTGCTGGGGTCGCAACTGCGAAGGCTGCGGGAGGCCCGCGGCGTCAGCCGGGAGGAGGCCGGGTACTCGATCCGGGCCTCCGAGTCGAAGATCAGCCGGATGGAGCTCGGCCGGGTCGGCTTCAAGGAGCGCGACGTCGCCGACCTGCTGACGCTGTACGGGGTCGACGCGGAGCCGGAGCGGGCCTCGGTGCTGGGGCTGGTGCGGGCGGCCAACGCGACGTCCTGGTGGCACGGCTACGGGGACGTCCTGCCCGGCTGGTTCCAGAACTACCTGGGCCTGGAGGAGGCCGCCACCGAGATCCGCAGCTACGAGGTGCAGTTCGTCCACGGGCTGCTGCAGACCGCCGACTACGCGCGGGCCGTGATCACCCACGGCGGGCACGTCACCGAGCCGGCCGAGATCGAGCGGCGGGTGGAGGTGCGGCTCAAGCGCCAGGAGGTGCTGACCGCCGAGCGGGCGCCGCGGCTGGTCGCGGTGCTGGACGAGGCCGTGCTGCGCCGTCCCTGGGGCGGACCGGAGCTGATGCGGGCGCAGGTCGACCGGCTGCTGGAGCTGGCCGGGCTGCCGAACGTCGAACTCCAGGTGATGCCGCTGGGCTTCGGCGGGCTGCGCGCGGAGGGCGGGGCGTTCTCGGTGCTGGCCTTCGACGAGCAGGAGCTGCCGGACATCGTGTACCTGGAGCAGTTCACCACCGCCCTCTACCTGGACAAGCCGGCCGAGGTCGCCGAGTACGCGGGCGCGATGGACGGTCTGGTGGCGGACAGCCTCTCCCCCGAGCGGACACGAGAACTTCTTCGCTCCGTACGCCAAGAGCTCTGACGGATAAGTACGATGAGCCCCGATCAGATCTGATCGCGAACGACCGCGAACGAGGTTCGTGCGTTCCCGTAGGCATGAGAGGGATCAGATGTCGTACCTTTCCGAGTTGGCGCTGCAGTACATCGACGGCGAGTGGCGCGAGGGCAGCGGCTCCTGGGACATCGTCGACGTCGATCCCTTCACCGGTGACAAGATCGCCGCCATCACCGTCGCCACCGTCGAGGAGGTCGACCAGGCCTACCGGGCGGCCGCGCAGGCGCAGAAGGAGTGGGCGGCCACCAACCCCTACGCCCGCCGGCTGGTCTTCGAGCGCGCGCTGCGGATCCTGGAGGACCGCGAGCAGGAGATCACCCGGGACATCATGACCGAGCTCGGCGGCACCGCCGTCAAGGCCTGGTTCGAGCTCTCGCTCACCAAGGACATGCTGCGCGAGGCGATGCAGCTGTCGCTCCGCGCCGAGGGCCGGCTGCTGCCCTCCCCGGTGGACGGCAAGGAGAACCGGCTCTACCGGCTGCCGGTCGGCGTCGTCGGGGTGATCAGCCCGTTCAACTTCCCGCTGTTCCTGTCGATGAAGGCGGTCGCCCCGGCGCTGGCGCTCGGCAACGGCGTGGTGCTCAAGCCGCACCAGGAGACCCCGGTGGTCGGCGGCACCCTGATCGCCAAGATCTTCGAGGAGGCGGGCCTGCCGGCCGGCCTGCTGAACGTGGTGGTCACCGACATCGCCGAGATCGGCGACGCCTTCATCGAGCACCCGGTCCCCAAGGTGATCTCCTTCACCGGCTCCGACAAGGTCGGCCGGCACGTCGCCACCGTCGCCGCCTCGCACTTCAAGCGCACCGTGCTGGAGCTGGGCGGCAACAGCGCGCTGATCGTGCTGGACGACGCCGACCTCGACTACGCGGTGGACGCGGCCGTGTTCAGCCGCTTCGTGCACCAGGGGCAGGTCTGCATGGCCGCCAACCGGGTGCTGGTCGACCGCGCCGTCGCCGAGGAGTTCACCCGCAGGTTCGTCGCCAAGGTCGCCACCCTCAAGGTCGGCGACCCCCGGGACCCGGCCACCCACATCGGCCCGCTGATCAACCCGGTCCAGGCCGACTCGCTCACCGCGCAGGTCGACCAGGCGATCGCCGCCGGCGCCACCGCGCTGCTGCGCGGCACCACCACCGGCAGCCTGATGGAGCCCGTGGTGCTGGGCGACCTGCCGTCCGACGCGCCGATCCTGCGGCACGAGCTGTTCGGACCGGTCGTGCTGGTCGTGCCCTTCGACGGCGAGGACGAGGCGGTGCGGATCGCCAACGACACGCCGTTCGGGCTCAGCGGCGCCGTGCACACCGCCGACGTCGAGCGCGGTGTGCGGGTCGCGCAGCGGATCGAGACCGGCATGATCCACGTCAACGACGGGACCATCGCGGACGAGCCGGTGGTGCCCTTCGGCGGCGAGAAGAACTCGGGCGTGGGCCGGCTGAACGGCGACGCCACGGTCGACGCGTTCACCACGGTGAAGTGGATCTCGATCCAGCACGGGCGCAGCCGCTTCCCGTTCTGACGCGGACCCGGCCGTCCCCCGACCTCGGAGGGGACGGCCGGGTTCCGGTTGATGGCCGGGGCTGCCCTATGCTGCGCCCTGTCGGATCGTGTGGGGACGGTGTTCGACGGTGTGTGACCGGAACGGACCGAAGGGGTGGCAGAGGTGACCGGGTTTCAGGAGATCGGCCGGGAGTGGCTCGTCGGGGGCGAGGGTGACGAGGCGCGGCCGCCCGCCGACCTGCGCCCCGAGATCCCGCACCCCGCGCGGATGTACGACTACTACATCGGCGGCAAGGACAACTTCCCGGCCGACCGCGAGGCCGCGGAGCGGGTGCTCGCCATCAGCCCGATGGTGCGGCTCAGCGCGCTGGCCAACCGGGCCTTCCTCGGCCGTGCGGTGCGCCACCTCGCCGGCGAGGGCATCCGGCAGTTCGTCGACATCGGCACCGGCATCCCCAGCGCCGGGAACACCCACGAGGTCGCCCAGCAGGTGCGGCCGGACGCACGGGTGGTCTACCTCGACAACGACCCGATCGTGCTGGTGCACGGCCGCGCCCTGCTGAGCGGCACCACCCCGGAGAGCACCTCGGTGGTCCAGGCCGACCTGCGCGACCCGGCCGCGATCCTGGCCACCCCCGAGGTCCGGCGGGCGCTCGACTCCGGCGAGCCGGTGGCGCTGCTGCTCGTCGCCGTCCTGCACTTCATCGACGAGGAGGACGACCCGTACGGCATCGTGCGGACCCTGGTGGACGCCCTGCCGTCCGGCAGCCGCCTCGTCCTCTCCCACGGCACCCTGGACTTCACCCCGACCGCCGACGCCGGCCGCGGCGCCGCCGTCTACCGCAACGCCTCCGCCCAGCTGACCATGCGCAGCCGCGCGCAGGTGCTGCGCTTCTTCGACGGCCTGCACTTCGCCGACCCCGGCCTGGTCACCGCCCCGCTCTGGCGCCCCGACAGCCCCGAGCAGGCCACCGACTCCCAGATCGGCATCTGGGCCGCCGTCGCCGAGAAGCCCTAGGCGGGGCGCGGAGGCCCTAGGCGGGGTAGCGGAGCAGCTCGGCGGTCCCGAGCTCGAAGGAGAACGGGGCCGGGATCGGCACGCCGTCGCCGAACTTCCCCGTCCACCGCCGGTGGTATGTGGCGCCGCCGGGCTCGGAGTGGAGGGTGAGGGTGCCCTCGCGCGGGTCGATCACCAGGTAGAGCGGGATCGCCATCTGCGGGTAGTCGCGGACCTTTCCGACCAGGTCGTTCTCCGGGTTGGAGGGGGAGACGACCTCGACCGCGATCGCGGCCAGCTCGGCGGGGACCTGGTTGCCGCCGAGCTCGACGGTGTCGAGCGGGATGTAGGTCAGGTCCGGGTTGCGGAGTTTGCCGGTGTGGGGCGAGGCGAGATCGGTGTTCTCGCTGGGCATCAGCTCGGCCGGGCAGTGGGCGTCGAACTGGCGGCGGACGACCAGCAGGTTGCGCTGGTGGATCACCGATGGGCCGGCCGTCATGATGATCTCGTCGCCGGAGACCTCGATCTTCCAGCCCGACGGCGGGGTGAGGCTCTGTGCGTACGCCAGCAGCTGTGTGTGCCGTTCGGGGATCTGGAAAGCGGTCATACAGCCATCTTCTCACCTGGGGCTGCCGGTCCACGCGGTAGTTCGTAGCACGAATTGTGGCTGTTAGGCTGAGTGGGTGGACACGAGCAAGGGTGGCGGGATCGGGGTTGTCGGGGCGCTGGTGCGGGCGGCGTTCCTGGTGGACGCGGTGTACGCCGAGTCGGCGCGGGAGCACGGGCTGACGCCGCAGCAGGGGCAGTTGCTGTGCGTGCTGATGGGGCGGTCGTACGTGATGGGGGAGCTCGGGGGGCTGTTGCGGCTGGCCAAGTCGAGCCTGACCGGGCTGGTGGACCGCAGTGAGCGCAACGGGCTGGTGCGGCGGGAGAGTTGCGAGGCGGACGCGCGGGCGGTGCGGGTCGCGCTGACGGCGGAGGGGGCGGTGCTGGCGGAGCGGTTCCACGCGGAGACCTGTCGGCGGATCGACGAACTGCCCGGCGGGCTCTCCGCCGGGGAGCGGGAGGCGCTGGCCGGGCTGCTCGGGCGGGTGGTGCTGGACAACGAGGCGCCGCCGGTCTTCGGCGAGCCGGGCTGATCCTGTGGAAAGGGTTGCAGTTCGCGAAACGAACTAATATGTTCGTGGAGCGAACTTCAACTCTTTTCTGCTTTGGGGGCAAGAGAACATGAGTCGTACCGTTGTCGTGGTCGGCGGGGGCTACGGGGGGTCCGCGGTCGCCAAGGCGCTGGACGCCGAGGCCGACGTCGTCCTGATCGACCCGCGCGACGCCTTCGTCAACTCCGCCGCATCGCTGCGGGCCCTGGCCCGCCCGGACTGGGCGGACGCCATCTTCTTCGGGTACGAGACCCTGCTCGCGCGCGGCGAGGTGGTCCGCGACCGGGTGGTCTCCGCGGACCCGGGCGGCGTCACCCTCGCCTCCGGGCGGCGGATCGGGGCCGACTACCTGGTGCTCGCCACCGGCTCCAGCTACGCCTACCCCGCCAAGCCGGTCTCCGACTCCCGGGCCGAGGCGCTCGACCAGCTGCGCGCCACCCACGAGGAACTGGCCGGCGCGGACCGGGTGCTGATCACCGGGGCCGGGCCGGTCGGGCTGGAGCTGGCCGGGGAGATCAAGGAGGTCTGGCCGGAGAAGCAGGTGACCCTGATCGACCCGGCCGACCGGCTGGTGCCCGCCCTGCTGCCCGAGCTGCGCGAGGAGCTCCACCGCCAGCTGGACGCGTTGGGCGTCACCGTGCGGCTGGGTGCGCGGCTGGCCGCCGACCCCGCCGTCGCGCCGGGCCGGGCGGGCGCCTTCACCGTCGCGCTGGAGAGCGGCGAGGAGCTCACCGCCGACCTCTGGTTCCGCGCCCACGGCGTGCGGATCAACAGCGACTACCTCGCCGACGGCCGGCTCGTCGAGCGCACCGCGCAGGGGCAGGTCCGGGTCGGCGACACGCTCGCCCTGGACGCCCACCCGCACGTCTACGCGCTCGGCGACCTCACCGCCATCGAGGAGCCCAAGATGGCCGGCGTCGCGCTCCAGCACGCCGAGGTGGTCGCCCGGAACATCGCCGCCCAGCTGCGCGGCGAACCCGCCGGGGCGCACTACCGGCCGTCGGCCCACCCGTTCATGCTGGTGCCGCTGGGCCCGCGCGGCGGGGTCGGCCAACTGCCGGGCCCCGACGGGCCGGTGCTGGCCGCGACCGAGACCGTGGTGGAGCACAAGGGCACCGACCTGTTCACCGGCCGGTTCGCCGAGCTCTTCAACACCGCCTGAGGGCCCGGAACGAGCGAGGGAGCACACGATGGGCATCGAGAACGCGAAGGTCGTCTTCGGATTCGGCGCGCCGGGGGACCTGGCCGACACCGGGCAGCTGCTGAGCGTGGTCCAACAGGCCGACCGCGACGGCCTGGACCACTTCTCCCTGTCCGACCACCCCTACGTCGGCGGGAGGGTCGACGCCTACGCCGCGCTCGGGTTCCTGCTCGGGCGCACCGGGCGGATCAGCGGCTTCGCGAACGTCACCAATCTGCCGAGCCGGCCCGCGCCGCTGCTGGCCCGGGCGGTCACCTCGCTCTCGGCGCTCTCCGGCGGGCGGGTGGTGCTGGGCATGGGCGCCGGCGGGCTCTGGGACCGGATCGCCGACCTGGGCGTGGAGCGGCTCACCCCGGGCGAGGCGGTGGAGGCCTTCGAGGAGGCGATCGTCCTGGTCAAGCGGCTGTCCGGGGGCGGCGGGCCGGTCACCCACGAGGGCCGGCACTACCGGGTCCGGGAGATCGAGCCCGCGCCGGTGGCCGCCCCGCCGGTGTGGACGGGCTCCAACGGCCGCAGGTCGCTGGCCGTCACCGGGCGGGTCGCCGACGGCTGGATCCCCGGCCACGCGGCGGACTGGCTCAGCGAGCGCTACCGGACCTCGCGGCCGGTCGTCGACGAGGCGGCCGCCGCCGTCGGACGCGACCCGCGGGAGATCCGCACCGTCTACAACCTCCCGGGCCGGATCACCGACCGCCCGCTCGCCGGGACCCGGGACGGCGGGCGGATCTGGCTCGGCGGCTCGGTGGACCAGTGGGTGGAGGAGCTGACCGGCGCGGTGCTGGAGCACGGCGCGTCCGGGTTCACCCTCTTCGCCGCCGACCACGGCTCGCCGGACCCGCTCACCCTCGGCCGCTGGGCGAACGAGATCGCCCCGGCGGTCCGCGAGGCGGTCGCCAAGGGGTGAGGGCGGCCCCGGCGGGGAGTGGAGCGGGACGTCGGCCGGGCCGACGTCCCACTCCGCCGGCTCAGGGGCTTACGGGCCGCGGGACGACGGCCGGCTCAGGCGGCCCGGGCGTCCCGGCGGTAGCCGCCGGGGGCCAGCCCGAACTCCCGCTTGAACGCCTTCGCGAAGGCGTACTCCGAGCCGTAGCCGGTCTGCGCGGCGACGGAGGTCAGCGGGGCCTCCGACTCGCGCAGCAGCCGGGCCGCGGTGGTCATCCGCCAGCGGGTCAGGTAGGACATCGGCGGCTCGCCGACCAACATGGTGAAGCGGCGGGCGAACGCCGCCCGGGAGAGCCCGGCCCGGGCGGCGAGCGACTCCACCGTCCACGCCGCCGACGGCGCCTCGTGGATCGCGGTGAGCGCCGGGGCCACCGCCGAGTCGCCGAGCGCCGCCGCCCAGCCGGCCGCGGTGGCGGGCGGCTGCTCCTCGAACCACGCCCGCAGGATGTACAGCAGCAGCGAGTCGATCAGGGCCGGGACGATGCCGGTCGAACCGAGCCGGGGGTTCTCCAGCTCGGCGCCGAGCAGCTGGACGGCCGCGCTCAGCTCCGGGTGCCGGCCGTGCCGGGTCTGCAGGTGGACGATCTCCGGCAGCTGCCGCACCAGCGGGTGCGGGCGGGCCTGGTCGAGGTGGTAGTTGCCGCACAGCAGGCTGGTGCGCGGCCCGTCCCCGCCGATCGCGAGGGTGCCGATCGGCAGGGACGGCCGGAACTGGGAGGGCTGCTCGGGGACGGCCGGGGTGTCCGGCCGGTCGGCGAGGACGTGGCCGCGGCCGTCCCGCAGGAACACCACGTCCCCCGGGCTGAGCGCGATCGGCGCGGCCCCCTCCTCCAGCGGCACCAGCCAGCACGTCCCGTACAGCACCACGTGGAACCCGGCGCCGGCGACCGGGGGCAGCCGCAGCCCCCACGGGGCCCGCCCCTCGGTGCGGACGGAGGCGGGCTGCCCCGTGCGCATCGAGCTCAGTGCCTCGGTCAGGATGTCCACGGACCCTCCCTGGTCGCCGTTCCCCGGGCCACCCTACGGAACTCAGGCGACGGTCAGGACGATCTTGCCCTGGGTGCGGCCGGTCCCGATCAGCTCGTGCGCCTTCGCGGCCTCCTCCAGCGGGAAGGTCTCGGCGATGTGCGGACGGATCCGGCCCTCGTCCACCAGCCGGGCGATCGCCTCCAGCGAGGCGTAGTCCGGCTCCACCATGACGCCCGCGAACCGCCGCCCGGCGGCCTCGACCTCGGCCGCCAGCTCGGTGTTCCAGTGCTCCATGATCGAGACCAGCACACCGCCCTCGGGCAGCACCGCCAGCGAGGCGGTGCCCTGCGAGGAGGAGTCGAACACCACGTCCACCTGGCCGACCCGCTCCAGGAAGCCCTCCTCCCGGTGGTCGAGCACCTCGTCGGCGCCCAGCGAGCGCAGGAACGCGTGCTTCGGCTCGCTCGCCAGCGCGATCACGTACGCGCCGCGCGCCTTGGCGATCTGCACGGCGAGGTGGCCGACGCCGCCCGCCGCCCGGTGGATCAGCACCCGCTGCCCCTCGGACAGCCCCGCCGCGTCCACCAGGCCCTGCCAGGCGGTCAGCGCGGCCAGCGGCAGGGCGGCGGTCTCCACGTGGCTCAGCGAGGCGGGCTTGCGGGCCACCTGGCGGGAGGGCACCGCGACGTACTCGGCGTAGCCGGTCGCGGCGCGCGGGAAGAACGGCAGCCCGAACACCTCGTCGCCGGCCTTGAAGCGGGCACCCGGGCCGGCCTGCTCGACCACGCCGGAGATGTCCCAGCCGACCCCGAACGGGGGCTCGCCGAGCAGCGGGTAGACGCCCGAGCGGACCGCCGCGTCCACCGGGTTGACGCCGCTGGCGTGGACGCGGACCAGCACCTCGCTGCCGAGCGGGGCGGGCCGCTCGGTCTCGACGACCTCCAGGACCTCGGGGCCGCCGATGGACTTCTGGATCACTGCGCGCATGGGACTGCTCCTTCTCGGATTCTTCTCGACGACCGTGCTCCCGGTGACGTGATCAACGGTAGGCAGGTCCCGCGCGCGGCTGAATATCCTGCTGTCTCGGGAAGATGTCCCAGCGTCTCGCGGGCCGGGCGCCTCGGCCGGACGCCTCGGCCGGACGGCGGGCCGCGGTGGACCCTCCCACGGGGGGAGGGTCCACGATGGGGCCGTGCGCGACCCAGACGACGTCCCGCGGGACGACCTCCTCACCATCGGGCGCTTCGCCCGCCTCTGCCGGCTGAGCGTCAAACAGCTCCGCCACTACGACGACACCGGACTGCTGCCCCCGGCCCGGGTCGACCCGGCCACCGGCTACCGCTACTACACCCCCGGGCAGGCCCGCGACGCGCTCACCGTCGCCCTGCTGCGCGAACTCGACGTGCCGCTCGCGGTGATCGCCGCGACCCTGGCGGCCGCCGAGCCGGAACGGGCCCGCCTGCTGTGCGCCGAACGCGACCGGGTCGCCGAGCGGATCACCCGCGACCGGGCCCGCCTGGAGCTGCTGGAGCGCCTCGCGGCCGGCGGCGGACTGCCCGGCTACGAGATCACCCTCGCGCCGGAGCCGGAGCGGCGGCTCGCCGTCGTGCGGGCGGTGGCCGGGCCGGGCGAACTGGCCGAGCGGATCGGCGGATGCGTCGGCCGGCTGCTGGCCGGCCTGGACGGCACGCCGTGGCGGCCCCCGCTGTGGGGGCTCTTCCCGCTGGACCTCGCGGAGGACATGCGGATCGCCGTCGGCGCCGAGACGGACGGGGCGGACGGGCCGCCGGCCGGGCTGGACCGCGAGGTGCTGCCCGGCGGCCCGGCGGTGGCGACGGTGCACCACGGACCGTACGCCCAACTTCCGCTCGCCTACCACGCGCTGCTGGCCGCCGTGCACGAGCGCGGGCTGCGGCCGCTGGCGCCGGTGCGGGAGGCGTACCTGGTCGGGCCGGGCGAGGCCCCGGCGGAGGAGTGGACGACCCGGCTGGTGGTCCGGGTCGAGGAGCGGACGGAGGAGGCGGCATGACGCGGCCGCGCGGGGGAGAGCACTGCGAGACGACGGCGCTGGACGTGCTGCTGCGCCACGAGGGCGTCGAGCTGTCCGAGCCGATGCTGTTCGGCCTCGGGTCCGGGCTGTCGTTCATCTACTGGGACGGCAAGGGGATGGACTTCCCGTTCCTCGGCGGCCGGGTCAAGCCCTTCGAGCTGACCCGGGCGCTGGCCGCCCGGCTCGGGCTGGAGCTGGAGGTCCGGGAGACCGGCTCCGCCGACCGGGCCTGGCGGAACGTGGCCGCCGAGCTGGACGCCGGCCGTCCGGTCGGGCTCCAACTGGACAGCTACCACCTGGAGTACTTCACCTCCAAGGTGCACTTCGGCGGGCACATGGTCGCGATGGTGGGCTACGACGCGAGCGACGCGCAGCTGGTGGACACCGCCCAGCAGGGCGGCGCCGTCACCACCGGTCTGGCCTCGCTCGCCGCGGCGCGCGCCGAACGGGGCCCGATGACCGCCCGCCACCGCTCCTTCACGCTCGCCCGGCGCGGCGGACTCCCGGACGTCCGGGCGGCGCTGGCCCCCGCGCTGACCGACTGCGCGGCGGCCTTCCTGCACCCGCCGATCGCCAACCTCGGACACCGCGGCATCGCCAAGGCCGCCTCCCTGGTACCGGGCTGGCTCGCCCGGGCCGACCAGCCGGGCCGCCAACTGCCGCAGGCCGCGCGGATGATGGAGCTGGCCGGGACCGGTGGCGCGCTGTTCCGCAACCTCTACCGGGACTTCCTCGGGGAGTGCGCCGGACTGCTCGACGACGCCCGGGTGCGGACCGCCCGCGACCGGTACGCCGAGGCGGCGGCGGGCTGGACCGTGGTGGCCGAACTGGTCGCCGAGGCGGGGGAGTCCGGGGAGGCGGAGCCGCTGCGGCGGGCCGGGCGGCTGCTGGAGGACCTGGCGCGGATCGAGCGCGAGGCGATGGAGCGGCTGGCCGCCCTCGGGTAGCGGGGCCTCAGCGCCCGGCGGTCAGCTCGCCGATCCGGACGAGCGGGTGCCCGGTCCGGCGGCAGTGCCACCGGGCCCGCGCCCCGTCCTCGGCGGGCACCATCGGGTGGGTGTGGCCGGGACAGGCCGGCCACTGGACGAACTCGTAGCCGGCCAGGTGGTCCTGCACCTGCTCGGCGATGTAGGCGGTGAGCCGGCCGGGCGGGAGGTAGGGGTCCGTCTCCTGGGCGAACAGCCGGCCCCGGGCGGCCCCCAGGCCGAGGAGGAAGCCGGTGTAGTGGTCCTCGGAGAGCTCCCAGCGGACGCCGGCCGGGAGCCGGTCGCCGGCGGGCGGGTGCCGCAGGTCCCGGCCGACCCGGGCGCACGGGTCGTGGAACTCGGCGGGCACGTCCGTCGGGGGAGGTCCGTCCAGGGGCCAGGCGGCGATGGTCCGCATGTGGACCAGGCTAGCCCAGGAGGGGCGGCGGGCGGCCCGGCCCCGAGCGGAGCCGAAGGGGACCGGCCCCGGGGCGTGCGCCCCGGGGCCGGTCGTGGTGCCACGTGAGCGGCCGGGTCAGAAGACCGGCCGGCCGGCCCGGACCAGGCGCCAGGACTCGACGGCGAAGTCCGCCGGGTCGATGACGCCCTTCTCCTTCACCCAGGCGATCATCGCGTTGCGGATCTCGTCCGAGTTGGCCCACAGCTTCTGGGCGGCCGCGATGTGCGGGAAGTTGCCGCCGCCGTTGGCGCGGTAGTTGTTGACCGCGAGGACGAACTGGGCGTTCGGGTCGATCGGCCTGCCCTCGAAGGAGAGGTTGACGATCCGCGAGCCGACCGGCTGGGCGATGTCGATGTCGTACGAGACGCCGTACACCGCGTCGTAGTTGTAGTCCGGGGTGTTCTGCGCGTTGGTCAGCGTGGCCTTGTCGACCGGGGCGCCCGGGGCCAGCTGGGCGTAGTACTTCGCCGAGAACTCCAGGTAGTCCTTGATCTGGGCGCCCGTCAGGACGCGGGCCTCCAGGGTGTTCTCGTAGATGTACAGGCCGGCCGCGTCACGCAGCTTGACCTGGCCGGACGGGATCACCGCGGTGCGGTTGAACGGCGCGGCCTGGGCCAGCACCGGCAGCTTGGCGTACTGGCCGCCGGCCAGCGCGGCGCGGACCACGTCGGCCTGGACCCGGCCGATGAGGTCGATGATCGGGGTGTCCTTGAACGGCGCCTCGGCGATGGACAGCTCGATCTTGGCGGTGCCGATGACCTGGTTGACGTAGGCGACGACCTTCTTGTGCTGGTCGGTCATCAGGCCGACGATCTCCGGGTCCTCCGGGACGGTGTTGGAGTTCAGCACCCGGGAGGAGAGCGAGACGACCTTCCACGCGCCCTTGTCGAACTCGACCTCGAAGTCGAAGCAGGTCAGGCGCTGGCCCCAGCACAGCGGCTCGGAGAGCACGACGGTCCGGCCGGTCTCCTTGTTGACGACCAGACGCTGCGGGATCTCCTTGTGCGCGTGGCCCACCAGGACGGCGTCGATGCCCGGCACCTGCTCGGCCAGCGCCACCGAGGCGTTCTCCGCCCAGGGCAGCTGGTCGCCGTAGGAGGTGGCCTCGTCCGTGCCGGAGTGGCAGGCGACCACGACGACGTCCGCGCCGGCCGCCCTGACCTTCGGCACCCAGGTCCTCGCGGTCTCGACGATGCCCGGGAAGGTCATCTTGCCGGCGACGTTGGCCTTGTCCCAGATCGCGATGCCCGGGTTGGTCAGGCCGAGGATGCCGACCTTGAGGGCCGGGCCGTTGTCCAGCTTCAGCTTGCGGATGACGTACGGCGGGAAGGCCGGCTTGTCGTTGCGGGCGTTCAGCGCGTTGGCGCCGAGCAGCGGGAAGTCCAGCTGCTCCTCGTAGGCGCGCAGGGTGTCGATGCCGTAGTTGAACTCGTGGTTGCCGAGCGCGGCGGCGGTGTACTCCATGGTGTTCATGGCGAGCGCCATCGGGTGCTCGGGCGCGGTGTCGGCCTCGGTGGCGATCGGCTCGACCCGGGCGTAGTAGTACGTCAGCTGGGTGCCCTGGATGGTGTCGCCGGCGTCGATGAGCAGGCAGCGGTCCCAGCCCTTCTCCTCGCGCACCTGCTTGGCGAGCGTGGAGATCTTGGCCAGGCCGACCTCGTTGTGCGCCTTGTCGGCGTAGACCGCGTCCGTGAAGTAGTCCCAGTTGAGCACCCGGCCGTGCAGGTCGGTGGTGCCCATCACGGTGAAGGCCTGCCGCTTGGTGCGGCCCTTGGCGCGGGCCCCGTCCGGTCCGGCCGCCGCGGCGGGGGTGGCGGCGGCGAGGCCGGCGCCGCTCGCGAGGGCGGCACCGGCGGCGGTGGCGGCGGACCGGGTGACGAAGTCACGGCGGTTCAGGGGCATTGGAGGACTCTCCCGGGTGGGGACTGCGAACGGACCGTCATGAGTGACGCGCGTAGAGGAACGCGCGTAGAAGTCTGCCCTGCGGTCCCCCCGATGGATAGCCCCCGGACCTTTCCAACAGGTGAGATCTTGGCGACCCGTTCATGACGCGGGCGGACAGGTGCCGCATCGCACCTGCCCGCCCGTTCGCGCCGGATCCTAGATGTACCCCTCGCGGACCGCGTGGGCCACCGCGTGCGCCCGGTTGCGCAACTGCAGACGGGTGGTCAGGCCGTGCAGCACGTTCTTGACCGTCCGCTCCGAGTACGACAGCCGGGCCGCGATCTCCCCGGTGTCCCACCCCTCCGCGACCAGCCGCAGCACGTCCGACTCCCGCTCCGACAGGCCCGTCGGGGCCTGCCCCGGCATGCCCTGCACGGACCGCTGCAACCGGCCCACCTGGGCGATCAGCCGGCCCTGCAGATCCGCCGGCAGGTCACCGTCGCCCCGGGCCGCCGCCAGCACCGCGCGGCCCAGCCGCTCCGGCGTCGCCTCCCGGCGCCACAGGATCGCCGCCACTCCGCACTCGACGGCCTCCATCAACTCGGTCTCGCGCAGCCGCTCGACCACCAGTACCACCCGCTGCCCGGCGCCGCGCACCAGCCGCCGCAGCGCCGCCGTCGCGGCCGCGTCGGCCGACTCGGCGACCAGCACGGTGACCGTGCCCGGCGCGGCCGTCCCCGCCGGGTCCACCACCACGACCCCCGGGAAGCGGCGCAGCTGCGCCTCCGCACCCGCCCGGGAGAGCGGATCGGCGGCCTGGACGGCGACCGGCACCGTCGAGGTGCGGGCCGGTACGGCGGCGACCGGCCGGGCCGCCCCCGCCGCACCGCGCACGGCACCGGCGGCGGACGCCTGGGAATGGGCGCCCGCCGCCGCGGCCGCCCCCGGCACCTGCCCGGCGACGGCGACCGCACGGGACGCGACCGGTCGCTGTGGCGGCACCGTACGCGTGGCGGACGCCGAAGCCCGCACCGCCGTGCCACGGCGGTCGTACTCGGTGTGCAGAACAGTCAAATCTGGCCCCCTCCTGGAGAAGCCGGCCCGGCCACCCGGGGACCCCGAACCTCGGGGCATTGCGCCCCACCCGGGACGGCCGGCCGTTACGACGGCGATCCGGGAGCGCTGCCCGTGCCCCGGAAACTCCCACCATGCTTCCCGCCGGGGCAGCCTCCCGGCCATCGTGGTCCACCACGAGATCGGACCCGCCGGGCAGTCCCCGCCGAAGGACGGGGGCAACGCTTCGGGCCCCGCAGGTGGTCATCAGGGCGGCGGACCTGCCCGCACAGCCGCCGGACGGCGCCCCACCGGGCCGTTCCACCACGACACACGCGTCCACACCGGCCCCTCACATCACGACGAGAACCGGACTCACCAGTAACGCGTGGTTAGCACGTCAAGCCGATTTCCCGGTACAACGGCGGATACTGCCCGATCGGACACCGACAGGCGGCCGGGAAGGGCAGAAGGGGAAAGAGGGGAAACCGGGGATGAGCACCACCACGTCCACCCACCTCGCGGAGCGCGAACCACAGCTGCGGAGGATCGCCGACCGGGCCGCCGCCGCCCGCCGCGGCACCGGCCACGTCCTGCTGATCACCGGCGCCACCGGCACCGGCCGCACCGCGCTGCTCGCCGAGGCCGCCCGCCGCGCAGCCGCCGAGGGCACCACCGTGCTGCGCGCCCGCTGCTCCGCCGAGGAGACCGCCACCCCCTACGCGGCCGCCCGCCAGCTCTTCGACACCGGCCCGACCCCCGCCGGCCCCTACGACCGCACCGCCTGGGGCGCCCCGGCGGCCGCGCGCCCCGCGGACCCCGGCGCCGACCAGGGCGCCGGCTCCGCCGCGGGCTCCGCCTCCGGACCGGGGAGCGCCTCCGGACCGGGGAGCGCCGACCCCGACACCGCCGAGACCACCCTCTGGTCCCTGCTCCGCCTGCACGGCACCCACCACCCGCTGCTGCTCGCCGTCGACGACATCCACCTCGCCGACGAGCCCTCCCGCCGCTGGCTGCGCCAGGTCGCCCGCCGGATCGACCGGCTGCCCGCCCTGCTCATCGTGACCGAACACCGGCAGGCCACCCTCGACACCCCGTCCGGCCGCTTCACCCGCGACCTGACCCCCGACCTCGCCACCACCCTGCGGCTCGCCCCGCTCGGCACCCCCGCCGCCGTCCGGATCGCCCGGCAGCACCTCGGGCCCGGCACGCCCGCCGGGCTCGCCGCCGACTGCGCCCGCGCCAGCGGCGGCAACCCGCTGCTGCTCACCGCACTGCTCGCCGACCTCGCGGCGGACCCGGCGGACCCGGCGGACCCGATGGACCCGGCCGGGGCGGCCGGGCTGCCCGCCACCCTGCCCGAGCGCTGCGGAGGCCTGCCCGGCGGCGCCTTCGCCGATGCCGTCGACGCCTGGCTGCACGGCGCCGGCCGACAGGCCGTCACCGTCGCCCGCGTCCTCGCCCGGATGTCCGAACACCCCGCCGCCGACACCGCCCCCGGCGCCCCGCCCCTCGACCCCGTCCCGCTGCTCGCCGAACTCACCGCCGCCGACCCCGGCCGGCTCGCCGGCTGGCTCGCCCACCTCACCCTCCACCGCCACCTCGACACCCCCGTCCCCGGCAGCTGGCCCCGCTTCGCCCACCCCCTGCTCGCCGACGCCGTCCTCACCGGCCACGCCCCCGGCCACCGCGCCGAGGTCCACCTCGCCGCCGCCGAACACCTCCACCGCACCGGCGCCCCCGACCAGACCGTCGCCGGCCACCTCCTGCTCACCCCCGCCCCCACCCCCCGCTGGGCCGCCGACACCCTGCGCCGCGCCGCCCGCCAGGCCGCCGAGGCCGACCACCCCGCCGACGCCGCCACCCTGCTGCGCCGCGTCCTCGCCGAACCCCTCAGCGACCGCCAACGCGGCCTGCTGCTCACCGAACTCGGCAGCCTCGAAGTCACCCTCGGCCCCGCCGAGCGCACCGTCGGCCTGCGCCACCTCGCCGAGGCCGTCCACCTCCAGCAGACCGACGAAGGCGTCTTCCGCGCCGCCAACACCCTCGGCGCCGTCCTCGCCACCCGCGGCGACACCGCCGCCGCCATCGAACTCATGGACGAGCTCGCCCACCGCTTCGTCGACCAGGAGGACGTCCTCCACGCCGTCCAGGCCGCCACCGCCCAGATCGCCGCCCACGACGGCCGCAGCTGGCTCCAGGTCGTCGAAGGCGTCCAACGCCTCGCCACCCGCACCCCCCAGCGCCTCGCCCCGCCCGCCTTCTCCCTGCTCACCGAATTCGACGCCACCAGCGGCCTGCTCTCCGCCACCGAGGTCGCCGAACGCATCCGCGAACTCGACGACGCACCCGTCGACCCGCTCTGCCGCTCCTACCTACTGGTCTCCCTCGCCACCCTCTCCCAGTGGGCCGACCTCCTCGACCAGGCCGACGAGATCGTCGCCCGCGGCTTCGCCAGCTACCGCGGCGGCCCCCTCGACCCCGGCTACCAGTGCCTGCTCAGCGTCCGCGCCGAGACCAGGATCATGCGCGGCGAGTACCAGGCCCTGCTCGACGACTACGCCCTCACCGCCCCCGGCTCCGCCCCCACCCCCGCACCCTCCGCCGCGCCACCCGCCCCCGCCCTCCTCCAGCCCACCCCCTGGGGCCCGCCCGGACTGCCCCGGCCCCGCCCCTGGGGCTCGGCCGGCTACCCCGCCACCCCCGGACCGTCCTGGCACACCGGCACCCCCTCCACCACCCGCCCCACCACCGACGACACCGCGCCCGGCCGCTACGCCGAACTCCTCGGCCAGCAGAACGCCCACCTGGTCGCCCAGAGCGTCATCGCCCTCGTCGAGACCGGCCGGCTCTGGCAGGCCCACGGCCTCGCCCGCGCCGTCGCCGCCGACCGCGCCCAGGACTCCTGGGAGTGGAACGAGTACCTCTACGCCCGCGGCCTGCTCCGCCTCGCCTCCGGCGAACCCGCCGAAGCCCTCGCCGACCTCCTCGAATGCGGCCGCCGCCAAGGCGAACGCCAGGTCCGCAGCCCCATCGTCACCCCCTGGCGCACCGCCGCCGCCGAATGCCACCTCCTCCTCGGCGCACCCGGCCCCGCCGTCGCCCTCGCCGAGGAGGACCTCCGGCTCGCCCGCGTCTGGGGCACCCCCCGCACCGTCGGCCGCGCCCTGCGCACCCTCGCCGCCGCCACCGGCGGCCGCCACGGCCTCGACCTCGCCACCGAGGCCGTCCAACTGCTGCGCACCGCCGAGATCGACACCGAACTCATCCCCGCCCTCATCACCTACGGCCGCCTGCTCGGCGACGGCGGCCGCCGCGGCGCCGCCCGCCGCGCCCTGCGCGAGGCCGCCGGCCGCGCCGAACGCCTCGGCGCCGTCCGCCACCGCACCGCCGCCATGGAGGCGCTGCGCACCTCCGGCGCCCGCGTCGGCCGCGCCGACCACGCCGGCGCGGAGGCGCTCACCGACAGCGAACTGCGGATCTGCCGCCTCGCCGCGGCCGGGCACTCCAACGCCGAGATCGCCGCGATGCTCCACCTGGCGGTCCGCACGGTCGAAACCCACCTCACCAACAGCTTCCGCAAACTGGGCGTGCGCCGCCGCCTCGAACTGCCCGGCGTACTGGAGGCCTGACACACACAACGGCGAAGCGGCCGGGCCCCGGTCGATCCGGGCCCGGCCGCTCCGCCGACACACCACGCGTCCGGCGCCGCTCCGGCGATCAGGACGCCGGAACCAGCGCGGCCATCTCGTCCACCGCCCGGGCCAACTCGGCCACCGGGTCCGCCCCGTCCGCCACCCACGGCTGCCAGGTCAGCGCCCGCAGATAGCCGTCCACCGCCAACGGCAGCCGGCGACGGACGATCGGCTCCGTCGTCGGACCCGGCCCGGCCGTGCGCAACCGCACCAGCAGACCCGGCACGTTCGCCGACGGCGGCAGCTGCGCCGACCCGACGAACGCCGCCAACTCCTCCAACTGCGGCCAGATCCGCGGCACCGGCGGCGCGGCCGGCGGGGTGGCCGGCGGGGTGGCCCGCTCCTGCGCCGGCGGCGACTCGGCCCCCGGGCCCGGCCGGGCGGACCCGGTCGCGACCCCGGACCCGCCGGGCCGCCGCTCCGGGCCGTCGCCCCGCTCGGAGCCACCCGGGACCCGGCCCGCCGGCCCGGGCTCCCGAGTGCCGACGGCCTCGGAAGGCCTCTTCGACCCCCCGAGGTCGAAGGCCCACCACAGCGACGCGACGGCCCCGTACAGACCGGCCACGATCACCGGCCACAGGTCCCCGCCGTAGCCCGCGAAATGCAGCACCAGCCCGCCCGCACCCGCCGTGCACGCCGCGATGTTGCCGGCGGACCCCAGGTACCCCAGGACCCGCCCGCCCCACCCGCCGCCACCGTCACTGGTAGCCACGGATCTCCTCGAACGCCTGGTCCAGCGAACCCGTCCCGTCGAACAGCTTGCCGCCCGTCAGATCCGCGATCCCCTGCAACTGCGCCTTCGCCGCATCGCCGAACAGGATCGGGAACACCCGCACCGCCTTCAGCGCCGGCGACAGACCGGCCTGGAACACCTTGAAATCCTGGTCCGAAACCCCTTCGTTGCTCTCCCCGTCCGTCATCACCACGATCGACGTGAACCGGTCGTCCTTCGCCGCGGCCTGCTGCCGCTCGATCACCCGGTACGCCTCCTCCAACGACGAGTACACCGCCGTACCGCCCTCCGCCGACAGCGCCTTCACATCCGCGTCGATCGACGCCAGCTCCTGCTGCGCCGCCGCCCCGGCCGGCACGGTGTGCGTCTTCGTGGACTTCACCTTCGAGGCGAACGAGACCAGCGTGACCTCCTCGCGGTCGCGGAACCGCCGCACCCCCCGGGAGTCGTCCGCCCCGGTCAGCCGGCCCATCGCCGACTTCAGCTGGGCCAACCGCTGCCCCGCCATCGAGCCCGAGGTGTCCAGCACGTACACCGTCCGCGACGGCCGCCGCAGCTCGTTCTGGTACGAGGCCAGCAGATGGGTCGCCACCGCCAGGCTGCCGGGGAACGGCAGCTCCCGCCGCCGGTCCGTCGGCACACCCGCCGCCGCGGCCACCCCGGCCGTCACCGGGTGGCGCAGCGTCTGCTCCGCGATCCGCTTCTGCACGTCCTCCTTCAACAGGTACTCGGTCAACCTGCGGAACGAGTCCTGCTCCCGCGGCTGAGCGGAACTCAACAGGGTCAACGGGTAGTTGGCCGACACCACGCCGTCCGTCGGGCGCACGACCGCCAGCCGCTGCTCCGCCGGCAGCGTCTTGTTCAACGTCAGCAGCACCGACTCGTAGTTCACCAGCGCCCCGATCGAGCCCTGCTCGGCCTGCGTGTACGCCTGGGTCAGCCAGCCCGACGACCCGGACGTCAGCTTCTGCCCGGTGAAGAACTGCTTCAGCTGCGGAGTCGCCTTCGCGACGTCCTCGTCGGTCAGCGCCGAGTTCGCGGCGGAGAACGCCGAGGCCACCGCCACCAGGCCGGAGAAGCCGGAGTTCGACCGCGACGGGTCCGTCATGCCGTAGTTCAGCTTCCCGGCGGCCGCCGCCTCGGCCAGGTTCCCCCAGGTCACCGCGGAACCGTCACCCCAGGACAGGTCGTTCAGGACCGAGGAGCGGATCCCGAACGCCACCGGCGAGGTCATGATCGGGCTCTCCGACAACAGCTTCGGCCGGCTCCGCTCGTCCAGCCGCAGATACTGGTTCGACGGGAACCAGAGCGCGTCGTACTTCCCGTCCGCGGAACCGCTGGAGACCGCCTCCGCGCCGTCCAGCGATCCCGTCCAGGAGAACTGGACGGTCACCCCGGTCTCCTTCTGCGCCTGCTCCAGGATCGGCGCCATGTCCTGCAACTCGCTGCCGGCCAGTACCCGCAGCACCCCCGCCTGCGCGGTCGGCGCCGGCGGTACGGTCGGATCCGGCTTCGGCGCGGGGGAGGACGTGCACGCCGCCACCAGCGCCGCCAGCGCGGCCAGTGCCGCGGCCAGTCCCCGGGCCCCGCCCCGGTGCTTCACCATCATCGCGGTCTTTCCCGTCCTCATGTTCCCCCCGGTCACGGCTTCGTCGCGAAGTCGGTCAGCTTCTTCAGCACGTCGTACTTCGGGATGCCGGCGCTGACGATTCCCGACTCGCGCAGGCTCGGTGCCAGGTGGAACGAATCGTCCTTGCTCTTGAGCTGGGTGCCGAACGCCGCGACGTCCCCCTGGATGCGGAAGCCGTGCCGGGTCGCGGCCTCCCGCAGCTTGGCGTTGGTCTGCAGCAGCCCGGCCAGCTTCCGCCCGTCCGGGTTGAGCCCGACCAGGGTGTGGTCCGAGAAGATCGTGGTGTCCGGGTAGAGCACCACCGTGTCGGACGGGGCCTTGTTCTGCAGGACCAGCTCGGCCGCCTCCGACTCGTACACGAGGGAGAGCGGCTTCCCGCCCCCCGAGGTGAACTCCTTGAACAGCAGGTCGGTGGACTGCTGCATCGACCCCTGCTTGGTGATCGCCGTGCGCAGGAGGTCCTTGACGCCGTCCACCTCCGCGTCGCTCGACACCGGGCCGCGGTTCTCCAGGGAGGAGAGCAGCGCCAGGTACATCGCCCCGGAGGAGGAGGCGTTCGGGTCGGTGGTGGACAGCAGGACCGTCCCGCGCAGCTCGCCCTTGGGCTGGCCGCCGAAGAGCTGCTCCCAGGTCCTGTTGGTGCGCAGCGCGTCCCGGTAGGCGTCCATCTTGAGGCTCCACACATGGGTGGCGGGGTCCTCGGCCGCCAGCCCGCTCGCCTTCAGCGCCTGGGCGGTCGCCTCGTGGGCCACGACCACCAGCGGCGAGTAGAACGGTGCCGGGACCAGCTCGGTGATGCCCTTCTTCTCACGGATCTTGTCGGCCGGCGCCTGGCTGGCGGGGAAGGCGAAGGCCTGCCCGTCCAGCTTGTCGACCATCTGCCAGGAGCCGACGGACAGGGTGTTCACGACCAGGCCCTGGGCCGCGAGTTCGGCCTTGACGTCCTTGTCCTGGAAGAAGTCCTGTTTCTCCGAGCCGATGAGACCTGAGATGGTGACGGTCTTCGGCCCGGAGCCGTCGGACGACGGTTTCAGCAGGGCGAACGCCACCCCCCCGAGCAGCACCAGAGCCGCCAGCACCCCGAACGCACGCTTCATACCGGACGCTTCCCCCTCATTGGAACCACTTCCGGACCCCGGCATCGCACCGGGGTGAAGAGCGTCCCGCCGTGCCACGTGCGGCGGTGGAAGTGACGGTGAACCGGAGGTGAACACACCTTCACGGAATCGCATCGGGGAGCGGGTGCGGGCGACTCCGGGGAACCTCTCGCACGGAGGTCCGACGTTGTGTCAGATTGTTCAACTCTCCTTATGGCAACGGCCATCCCGTTGTCCGGACCCGCATCGACGTTACGCGCCGGTAATGCCTACTCTCAGCAGTATGCGCCGAGCAAAAATCGTCTGTACCCTCGGGCCCGCCACCGACACCTACGACCAGATCAAGTCCCTGGTCGACGCCGGGATGGACATCGCCCGATTCAATCTGAGCCATGGCTCGCACACCGAGCACGAGGAGCGCTACCGCCGGGTCCGCAAGGCCGCCGACGAGACCGGCCGCAGCGTCGGTGTGCTCGTCGACCTTCAAGGCCCGAAGATCCGCCTCGGGGCCTTCGCCGAAGGCCCGGTACTTCTCGAACGCGGCGACGAGTTCACCATCTCCACCGACAATGGCGTCGAGGGAGACCAGAACGGCTGCGGCACCACCTACCCGGGGCTCGCCGGGGACGTCACCGCAGGTGAGCTGATCCTCGTCGACGACGGGCGGGTCACCCTGGAGGTCGTCGAGGTGGCCGGACCGCGGGTCCGCTGCACCGTCGTCGAGGGCGGCCTGGTCTCCGACCACAAGGGCCTCAACCTCCCCGGGGTCGCCGTCTCGGTGCCCGCGCTGAGCGAGAAGGACATCGCCGACCTGCGCTGGGCCCTGCGGGCCGGGGCCGACCTCGTCGCGCTCTCCTTCGTCCGCAGCGGGCGGGACGTCGAGGACGTCCATCGGGTGATGGACGAGGAGGGGCGCCGGGTCCCGGTCATCGCCAAGATCGAGAAGCCGCAGGCGGTGCAGAACCTCGACTCCATCGTCGACCGCTTCGACGGTGTCATGGTGGCCCGCGGCGACCTCGGGGTCGAGATGCCGCTGGAGGACGTGCCGATGGTCCAGAAGCGGGCGGTCACCCTGGCCCGGCGGAACGCCAAGCCGGTCATCGTGGCGACCCAGATGCTGGACTCGATGATCAACTCCTCCCGGCCCACCCGCGCGGAGGCCTCCGACGTCGCCAACGCCGTCCTCGACGGCACCGACGCGGTGATGCTCTCCGGGGAGACCTCGGTCGGGAAGTACCCGTCCGAGACGGTCCGCACGATGGGGCGGATCATCGAGGCCGCCGAGCAGGACATCCTCGCCGACGGACTGCCGCCGCTCACCCCGAGCAACAAGCCCCGCACCCAGGGCGGCGCCGTCGCCCGGGCGGCCGCGGAGATCGGCGACTTCCTGCACGCCAAGTACCTGATCGCCTTCACCCAGTCCGGCGACACCGCCCGCCGGCTGACCCGCTACCGCTCGCCGATCCCCGTCCTGGCCTTCACCTACGAACCGGCCGTCCGCAGCCAACTCGCCCTCACCTGGGGCGTGGAGACCTTCCTCGGCCCCTTCGCTTCCACCACCGACGAGATGGTCGAACAGGTCGACGCCGCCCTGCTCTCCCTCGGTCGCTGCCAGAAGGGCGACATCGTCGTCATCACCGCCGGCTCCCCGCCCGGCCTCGCCGGCTCCACCAACCTCGTCCGCGTCCACCACGTGGGCACCCTGGACTGACCCGCCCCGCCGGCACGGCCCTCCGCGAGGGGGCCGCGCCGGCCTCAGTGCTTGGGGCCGATGTGGGCGTCCATGAGCGCCACGGACTCCTTGCGGGCGACGGAGACGTTGACCTGGCCGGTCGGTCGGGGGACCGAGGCCTTCCACTGCACACCGACCGCGTCGAGCGCGTCGGTGAAGAGGCGGACGATGTCGGTCGAGGTGTTGGTGAAGAAGTAGCGCGGGTACTCGTAGCGCTTCTGGACGCCGCCGACGGTGCGGGTCGTCCAGTTGGTGATCCGGCAGCCGTCGGAGTGGATCAGCCCGCGCAGGAACTCCCAGGGGTGGGCGTCGACGATCTCCTGCTGCCAGGGCTCCAGGGCTATCGTGCGCTCGTGCTTCTTGCCGGGCCCGTGCTGGGGGAAGTGGCAGTACAGGTGCTTCGAGTACACCTTGACGTTGTGGCAGCCGCGCTTCCGTACGCGGCAGGGAGTGAGGGCGGGGAAGACCTGTCGTACGGCGGATTCGGCGGAGTCCATGATCCCGGGCCACTTGTCGTCGCAGGTGATGAACAGGCTGGGGATTCTGTGCTGTGCGGGGTGGCTGATGTGGCCGTCGCCCAGGTAGAGCCCGAGCAGGTAGGAGTACGCCGGCCTGTTCAGCTCGTCGCCGAAGCAGTGTGTGCAGGTGGACTGTTTGCGACCGGGCAGCCGACCGTGCTTGGCGAGGTCCTGGTGCTTCCACCAGGAAACGGTGCCGCGCGGGGCACCCAGGCGGCGAGCGGTCTCCGCGGTCCCGACGCCGCTGCGCATGAGCTGGACGGCTTGCTCGCGTACGGATGGTTCGTGCATACGCACGATCCTGTGGCGTTGTCGGGGGACTGCCGGACAAATGGGTGGCCGCTCACTCGAACGAGTGGGCGGCCATAACCGTTGCACTGAATTCAGCTTCCTTCAATTCGAAGGAAAAGTGCCCCGAGTGGGATTCGAACCCACACTGTATGGTGTTTGAGACCATCGCCTGCTGCCGATTGGGCTATCGGGGCCTATGATTCGAAGGTGGTTGCCTTCGCGTCATGTCTCAAACATACCGTGTCTAGGTACCCTCGTGCATGCAGTACCCCGCCGGAACGAGGAGCCCCGTGAGCACCGCCGACGAGCAGGCTGAGCCGCTTGAGACCGATTCGCCCCAGATCACCCGGATTGTGATCGCCGAGGACGAGGCGCTGATCCGTCTCGATCTGAAGGAGATGCTGGAGGAGGAGGGGTACACCGTCGTCGGGGAGGCCGGGGACGGCGCTACGGCGGTCCGGCTGGTGCAGGAGCTGAAGCCGGACCTGGCGATCCTGGACGTGAAGATGCCGGTGCTGGACGGGTTGTCCGCGGCCGAGCAGATCCACGAGCAGCACCTGGCGCCGGTGCTGATGCTGACCGCGTTCTCGCAGCGGGAGCTGGTGGACCGGGCGCGGGACGCGGGGGCGATGGCGTACATCGTCAAGCCGTTCTCCAAGAGCGACCTGGTGCCCGCGATCGAGATGGCGGTGTCCCGGTACACGGAGATGCGGACGCTGGAGGAGGAGATCGCGGATCTCACCCAGCGGCTGGAGACCCGGAAGCTGGTGGACCGGGCGAAGAGCGTGCTGCAGACCAAGTTCGGGCTGAACGAGCCGGCCGCGTTCCGGTGGATCCAGAAGACGTCGATGGACCGCCGGATGACGATGGCGGCGGTGGCCGAGGCGGTCATCGAGGAGGGCGCCGCGCAGGACCGCAAGAAGGCCGAGGAGGCCGAGGGTCCCGCGGAGTAGCGGATGGCGAAGGGCCCGGCGGTGAACGCCGGGCCCTTCGCCGTGGAGCGGGGAGCGGGGAGCGGGGAGCGGGGAGCGGGGAGCGGGGAGGTGCGGGGCCGGGCGGGTCAGTCCTCGCCGAGGTAGGCCTTGCGGACCGACTCGTCGTGCAGGAGGTCGGCGCCGGTGCCCTGGAGGACGATGCTGCCGGTCTCCATCACGTAGCCGCGGTCGGAGAGGGAGAGCGCGGCCTGGGCGTTCTGCTCGACCAGCAGGATGGTGGTGCCGTCGGCCTTGAGCTCGACGATGGTCGCCATGATCTTCTGCATCATCAGCGGCGAGAGGCCCATCGAGGGCTCGTCGAGCATCAGCAGCTTGGGCCGCGACATCAGCGCCCGCCCCATGGCGAGCATCTGCTGCTCGCCGCCGGAGAGCGTGCCGGCGGCCTGCTTGCGGCGCTCGCCGAGGATGGGGAAGAGGCCGTAGGCCCGCTCGACGTCCCGGGTGATGCCGTCGGTGTCGCTGCGCAGGAAGGCGCCGAGGAGGAGGTTCTCCTCGATGGTCATGCGCGGGAAGATGTGCCGGCCCTCGGGGGAGTGGGCGAGGCCGAGGGCGACGATCTTGTGGGCGGGGACGGCGGTGAGCGGTTGGCCGGCGAAGGTGATGCTGCCGGCGGTGGGCTTGAGCAGGCCCGAGAGGGTGCGCAGGGTGGTGGTCTTGCCGGCGCCGTTGGTGCCGATCAGGGTGGTGACCTCGCCCTGGTTGACGGTGAAGCTGATGCCCTTGACGGCCTCGATCTTGCCGTAGGCGACGCGGAGGTCCTGGACCTCGAGGAGTGCGGTCACTGGTCGGTCTCCGTAACGGGGGCGGTGCCTTCGAGCGCGGTGCCTTCGAGCGGGGCACCGAGGTAGGCGGTGATGACGCGTTCGTCGTTCTGGACGGTCTCGCGGTCGCCCTCGACGATCTTCTGGCCCTGGACGAGCACGGCGGTGCGGTCGCAGAGGTTGAAGATGAAGCGCATGTCGTGCTCGATGACGAGGACGGAGACGCCCCGGTCGCGGATGGCGAAGACGAGTTCCTCGGCGGCGCGGGTCTCCTGGGGGTTCATGCCGGCCGTGGGCTCGTCGAGGAGCAGCAGGCCGGGGTCGGAGGCGAGGGCGCGGGCGATCTCCAGCTTGCGCTGTTCGCCGTAGGGGAGGTTGCGGGCGAGGTGGTCGGCCTTGCCGGCGAGGCCGGTGAACTCCAGGAGTTCCATGGCGAGCTCGCGGCTCTCGGCCTCGGAGCGGTGGAAGCCGGGGCCGCGCAGGACGGCGGAGAGCAGGCCCTGGCGCATCCGGCTGTGCCGGCCGACCTGGACGTTCTCCAGGACGGTCATGTTGGCGAAGAGCCGGATGTTCTGGAAGGTGCGGGCGATGCCGGCCTGGGTGACGAGGTGGGGCTTGGGCGGCAGGACGGTGCCCTGGTAGCTGACGGTGCCCTCGGTGGGGACGTAGAGGCCGGTGAGGCAGTTGAAGAAGGTGGTCTTGCCGGCGCCGTTGGGGCCGATGAGTCCGATGATCTCGCCGCGGCCGACGGTGAGGGAGACGTTGTTGACGGCGGTGAGGCCGCCGAAGCGCATGGTGACGCCGGAGACGTCGAGCAGGGGGTCGGCGGTGCCGGGTGCGGCGCCGGCGGCTGCGGGGGCGTTGGTGGTGGTCATCGGGGGGTCACGCCCCTGCCTTGGTGAGGGCGACGGTGTCGCCGGTGGGCTGCGCGGGGATGGCGGCCTCGTGGAACTCCAGCTGGCGGCGCCGGTTGGGGATGAGGCCTTCGGGGCGGACGCGCATCAGGACGATGAGGGCGATGCCGAAGGCGAGCAGCTGGTAGTCGGCGAGGAATTCCAGCTTCTTGGGGATGAGGAAGAGGAGGGTGGCGCCGGCGAGCGGGCCGCTGATGGTGCCCATGCCGCCGAGGATGACGGCGGCGAGCAGGAAGGCGGAGTTGGGCGGCAGGGCTTCGGCGAAGGTGTACTGGTCGGGGGTGACGGTGTAGCTGACGTGGGCCTGGACGGTGCCGGCGAGGCCGGCGAGGCAGGCGCCGAGGGCGAAGGCGAGGAGCTTGAGGCGGAAGCCGTTGATGCCCATGGCCTCGGCGGCGGTCTCGTCCTCGCGGATGGCGACCCAGGCGCGGCCGATGCGGGAGTTGCCGACGCGGGCGAAGACCAGTACGACGAGGGCGGTGACGAGCAGCATCAGCAGGTAGTAGTTGGAGAACCGGCCGAGTTCGACGCCGAAGACGGTGGTGGGCTTGCCGAGGTCCCAGCCGAGGATCTGCAGGTCGGGGATCCGGGGGATGCCGTTGGAGCCGTTGGTGATCTTGGGGCCGGTGGTGCCGTTGAGGTTGAGCATGGTGATGCGGAAGATCTCGCCGAAGCCGAGGGTGACGATGGCGAGGTAGTCGCCGCGCAGTCGCAGGGTGGGGGCGCCGATGACGACGCCGAAGACCATGGAGACGACGGCGCCGGTGAGCACGGCGGCCCAGAACGGGAACTGGACGTGGATCGGCGAGGCGGGGGAGCCGGAGACCAGGGCGGCGCTGTAGGCGCCGACGCCGAGGAAGGCGACGTAGCCGAGGTCGAGCAGGCCGGCGAGGCCGACGACGATGTTGAGGCCGAGGGCGACGGTGGCGAAGATCAGGATGTTGGTGGCGACGGAGGTGTACTGGTCGCTGGTCTGGGTGAAGGGGAAGCTGGCGGCGGCGGCGAAGGCGGCGCCGGTGGTGACCGCCTGGTACTTGACGGTCAGCGCGCGCAGCCGGGCGATCAGGCCGGAGCGGCCGAGCGCGGTGACGACGGCGGCGGCGAGCAGGAGGTAGCCGGTGAAGAGTTCGCCGTACTCGGTGTCGATGCCGAAGGTGATGGCGAACAGGCCGGCGGCGAAGGCGACGACGATGAGGCCGACCTCGGCCCAGGAGGGCAGTTCGCGGGGGGCGGGCAGCGGGCGCTGGACGGTGCCGAGCCGCAGCCAGGTGTTGGCGAGGTGGCCGAGCTGGACGAGCAGGACGCCGCCGGTGGCGATGGCGAGGCCGCCGGCGAGGGCGGTGAGCACGGGGGCGACGGGTTTGTCGTCGGGGATCGCGTGGGTGGCGAACCAGACGGCGGGGGCGATCGGGACGAGCAGGAAGAGCCGTCGGTCGAGGATGCGCAGCGGGACGGCGGTGCGCCGGTCCAGGGGCAGTCCGAGGGCGCCGGCGACGGCGAGCAGGGAGCCGGCGGCGAGGACCCAGCCGCCGGCTTCGAGGTTGGCGAGGCCGCCGAGCTCGTTGGCGATGGAGAGTGCGGAGAACCAGCCGATGGCGAGGGCGCCGGTGGCGGCGAACAGGACGGCGTTGTGGCTGTGCCGGGGGGCGGCCCAGCGCAGTCCGGGGACGCCCTGGGTGGCGAGCAGCAGGAGGAGGGTGACCAGTCCGGCGATGAGGGCGAGCCACTGGAGGCCGGCCGGGGAGCCGTAGTAGGTGAGGTCGCCGGGGTAGTCGGAGGTCCAGGTCCAGGACATCAGGGCGGAGCCGGTGACGGCGAGGGCGCCGAGGCCGGTGAGCAGGGCGGCGGTGCGGCCGGGCAGCGGGATGACCGGGGTGGTTTCGGTGCTGGTGGTGGTCATGGTGCTCACGCCCTGTCCGCGACGCGCTCGCCGAGCAGGCCCTGGGGCCGGACGAGCAGGACGACGATGAGGAGTACGAAGGCCCAGACGTCCTTCCAGGCGCCGCCTCCGAAGAGGTGCATGCCGGGCAGGTGCTGGATGTAGCCGGTGGCGAGGGCTTCGGCGAGGCCGAGGGTGATGCCGCCGAGCATGGCGCCGTAGATGTTGCCGATGCCGCCGAGGACGGCGGCGGTGAAGGCCTTGAGGCCGAGCAGGAAGCCCATCCGGAAGTCGACCTGGCCGCTGCGCAGGCCGTAGGCGACGGCGGCGACGGCGGCGAAGGCGGCGCCGATGGCGAAGGCCATGACGATGATCCGGTCGGTGTCGATGCCCATGAGCTTGGCGGTGTCGGGGTCCTGGCTGGTGGCCTGCATGGCGCGGCCGGAGCGGGTGCGGGTGACGAACCAGCCGAGGGCGATCATGCAGAGCGGGGCGGCGGCGATGAGGAAGAGGTCGCTGCGCTGGATGGCGACGGAGCCGATTTCGAAGGGGTCGCCGGGGATCTTCGGGAAGACCCGGGCCTTCTTGGCGTCGGGGTAGAAGGCGAAGACGAGTTGCTGCAGGGCGATGGACAGGCCGATCGCGGTGATCAGCGGGGCGAGCCGGGGTGCCGTGCGCAGGGGCCGGTAGGCGAAGCGTTCGGCGGCGACGGCGGTGAGGGTGGAGACCAGGATGCCGGCGATCAGCATCAGCGGTAGGGCCAGCCACAGGGTGGTGCCGCCGGGGAGGGCGAGGTAGGCGGTCAGGGCGCCGAAGCCGCCGACCATGACGATCTCGCCGTGGGCGAAGTTGATGAGCTGGACGATGCCGTAGACCATCGTGTAGCCGATCGCGACGAGCCCGTAGAGGGCGCCGAGGATCAGGCCGTTGGCCAGCTGCTGCGGTAGGTCGTGCACCGCTGGGCCTCCGTTGTGCGTGTGGGGTGTCCGTGGGTGGTGGATGCGGGTGCGCGCGGGGGCACTCGTGGCGCCCCCGCGCGGGGTGATTCCGGTGTGCTTCAGTGCGCCTGACGTGGGGTCAGGTCGGGGTCAGCCGTTGAAGGTGCCGGACTTCTCCACGGCCCACTTGCCGTCCTTGACGGTGTAGACGGTGAGCTGCTTGTTGGTGGTGTCGCCGAACTGGTCGAAGGAGACCTTGCCGGTGACGCCCTCGAAGGTGACCTTCTGGACGGCCTCGACGACCTTGGCGCGGGGGCTGTCGGGCAGCTTGTTGTTGTTGGCGGCGACGACGGCCTTGACGCCCTGGATGATGGCCCAGGCGCTGTCGTAGGAGTAGCCGCCGTAGGTCTCGTAGGCGTCCTTGAAGCCGGCGGCCTTGTAGTCGGCGATGAACTTGGCGGCGGTGGGGAGCTGTTCGACGGGCAGGCCGACGGCGGTGGCGAGGTCGCCCTGGCCCTTGGGGTTGAGCTTGATGAAGTCGCCGCTCTGGATGCCGTCGCCGCCCATCAGGGGGATGCTGACGCCGGCGTCCTTGAGCTGGAGGGAGAGCGGGCCGGCGGCGGGGTACTCGCCGCCGTAGTAGACGGCTTCGGCGCCGGAGGACTTGACCTTGGTGACGACGGCGGCGAAGTCGCGGTCGTCGGGGTTGACGTGCTCCTCGCCGACGATCTGGCCGCCGTTCTTGAGGAACTGGCCCTTGAAGGTGGCGGCGAGGCCGGCGCCGTAGGTCTTCTGGTCGTCGATGAGGAAGACCTTGGTCTTCTTGGCGTCCTTGACCAGGTAGTCGGCGGCGAAGGGGCCCTGGACGGCGTCGGTGGTGGCGGTGCGGAAGTAGCTCTTGAACGGGCGGGACTTCTCGCCGGTGGCCCACTTCTCGCCCTGGCTGAGGGCGACGCCGGTGTTGGCGGGGGAGACCTGGACGAGGTTGGCGTCGTTGAAGATCTGCTGCATCGACTGCGCGACGCTGGAGTTGAGCGGGCCGACGACGCCGATGACGTTCTTGTCGCCGACCAGCTGGGTGGCGTTCTGCTGGCCGGGGGCGGGCTTGCCGGTGTCGTCGAGGGCCTTGATCTCGAACTTGACGCCGGGGACCTCGTTCTTCTCGTTGGCCTGCCGGACCGCGAGGTCGACGGAGTTGCGGATGCCCAGGCCGAGGGCGGAGAGGTCGCCGGTGAGCGGGGCGTCGATGCCGATGACGACGGTGGTGGTGGAGCCGCCGCCCTTGCCGCTGTCCCCGGACTTCTTGTCGTCGCGGGAACCGCACGCGGTGAGGGTGAGGGCGCCGATCACGGCAATGCTCACGACAACTGCTGAACGATGACGCACGGGGGTCCCCTTCGGTTCAGGAGGGCGCCGCGCCTGAACGGCGGGAGCCTGGATGCGCGGTGGGCCTGGCCCATTCCGTTTGGCGCGGTGACTGGCCGTGACTCTAGATGTCGGTCGGCGGCTCGGGCAGTGGTGCGGCGAGGCTGTGATTCTCTTGTTATGAGCACACAGAGAAGGCGTCTCAATATGTGGTCGTTCCGGCCCGATCGATCCGTTGGTGCCGGGGGCTTCGTTCCCAACTCGCCCTATGTAAGGCGTAGAAGGGCAGGTGACTCCTGGCCTCGCCGATAATCGGACATTGGTGTTCACGGTGCTGGCGGCGGGCATAGGCGTCCGGATATCGGACGAAGGTGTGGCCGACAGGCCGCTTTCGTCCGCTTCGGCCTCCGGCACTGTCAGTTGCTTGGATGTCCTACTTGTTACGCAGTGTTACATCGGTGGAAATGCCCGGACATGCCGCCGCCCCCTTGTCCAGACCAACGACTGCCCAGGGCGGTCGAAGGTCAAACAAGGGGGCGGGCAAGGGATTTGACGATGGATCGGGTCAGAGGTCGCGCAGCATGCAGGTGAGGCGGCAGCTGGTGACCCGCTTGCCGGTGTCGTCGGTGATCGCGATCTCGTAGGTCGCGGCCGTGCGGCCCTTGAAGACCGCGGTCGCCACACCGGTGACCAGACCGGAGGTGGCCGAGCGGTGGTGGGTGGCGTTGAGGTCCACGCCGACGGCGTACCGGCCCGGGCCGGCGTGCAGCATCGCGCCGACCGAGCCCAGGGTCTCGGCCAGCGCCGCCGAGGCGCCGCCGTGCAGCAGGCCGTACGGCTGCTGGTTGCCGTCCACCGGCATGGTGCCGACCACCCGGTCGCCGGAGGCCTCGACGATCCGGATGCCCAGCTTCTCGCCGAGCAGCCCGCCGGAGAAGGTGGCCGGGTCCACGCCGAGCTTGGCGAAGTGCTCCAGCATCTCCGGCGAGACGTCGAGGAGGAGGGGGGCCTGGGCGGTGCCGTCGGGGGTCGCGCCGGGAGCCGCGTCGGGCGCGGTGGCGGCCGCGTCGGGGGCCGGATCGGTCATGGGGGAGCTCCTGCCGCTCGGGGGGTCACGTCGTCGTGCTGCCTGTGATCGTACGACCGTCCTACTCGGCGGTAGAGGTGGTGACGGGAGGAGGCGGGTGTGGCGCCGGGGGCGTGAGCGCACCCGGGGGGTGCCCGCCCCCGGCATGCCCCTTTTGTCGGTGGCGGGCCCTAGGATCGGTGGCCGGTAGTGGAATCGGCAGGAACGGACGTTGACGTGGCTACGCAGAGTACGGACAAGGGCGCGCCGGGTGGCGGCGGGACCGGATCGCGGCCCCGCCTGATGCTGCTCGACGGGCACTCCATGGCCTACCGGGCGTTCTACGCGCTGCCCGTGGAGAACTTCAACACCTCCACCGGCCAGCCCACCAACGCGGTGTACGGCTTCGCCTCGATGCTGGCCAACACCGTCCGGGACGAGGCCCCCACCCACCTCGCGGTCGCCTTCGACCTCTCCCGGCAGACCTTCCGCTCGGTCGAGTTCCCCGACTACAAGGCCAACCGGGCCAAGACCCCGGACGAGTTCCGCAGCCAGGTCGGCCTGATCGGCGAGCTGCTCGACGCCATGAACGTGCCGCGGCTGACCGCCGAGGGCTTCGAGGCCGACGACATCATCGCCACCCTGGCCACCGCCGCCGAGGCGGCCGGCTTCGACGTCGACATCGTCACCGGCGACCGCGACTCCCTGCAGCTGGTCACCGAGCACATCACCGTGCTCTACCCGACCAAGGGCGTCTCCGAGCTGACCCGCTACACCCCGGAGAAGGTCGCCGAGAAGTACGGTGTCACCCCCCGCCAGTACCCGGACCTCGCCGCGCTGCGCGGCGACCCGTCCGACAACCTGCCCGGCATCCCCGGCGTCGGCGAGAAGACCGCCGCCAAGTGGGTCAACCAGTTCGGCTCCTTCGACGAGCTGGTCACCCGCGCCGACGAGGTCAAGGGCAAGATCGGCGAGAAGCTGCGCGAGCACCTCGACTCGGTCAAGCGCAACCGCGTCCTCACCGAGCTGGTCCGCGACGTCGAACTCCCGCTGGGCGTCGGCGACCTGGCCCGCGCGCCGTTCGACGCGCCGGCCGTCGGCGCGCTCATGGAGTCGCTGGAGTTCCGCAACGCCAACTTCCGCGACCGCGTCTTCGGCATCGACCCGGCCGCCGCCGAGCCCGAGGCCGCCGAGCTGGCGCCCGGCGTCGAGGTCGACGGCGAACTGCTCACCGACCCCGGCACCCTCGCCGCCTGGCTGCGGGAGCACGCCGCCGGGAAGTCCCCGGTCGCGCTGGCCGCCGTCTACCAGTGGGCGCTCGGCAGCGGCGAGGTCACCGAGGTGGCGCTGGCGACCGGAGAGACCGCCGCCTGGTTCGACCCGGCGCTGCTCGCCGAGGAGGACGAGCGGGCCTTCGCCGCCTGGCTGGCCGACCCGGCCGCGCCCAAGGCCCTGCACATCGCCAAGCAGGTCATGCGGGCCTTCGCCGAGCGCGGCTGGACCGTCGAGGGCGTCGTCGCCGACACCGCCCTCGCCGCCTACCTGGAGAAGCCCGGCCGCCGCACCTTCACCCTGGAGGTGCTCGCCGAGGAGTACCTGGCCCGCTCGCTCGCCCCGGCCCCCGCCGCCGAGTCCGGCCAGCTCGCCTTCGACGCCCCCGAGGAGGACCCGGCCGCGCACGCCCAGGCGCTGATGCTCCAGGCCCGCGCCGTGCTGGACCTCGCCGCGCTCTTCGAGACCCGCCTCGCCGAGGTCGGCGCCACCGAGCTGCTGCGCGACATGGAGCTGCCGATCGCGGCCCTGCTCGCCCGCATGGAGCGCACCGGCATCGCCGCCGACCGCGACTGGCTCACCGGCCTGGAGGCCCAGTTCGCCGCCGAGATCCAGCGCGTGGTCGAGGAGGCGCACGCCGCGGCCGGCCACGAGTTCAACCTCGGTTCGCCCAAGCAGCTCCAGGAGATCCTCTTCGGCGAGCTGGCCCTGCCGAAGACCAAGAAGATCAAGACCGGCTACACCACCGACGCCGACGCCCTCACCTGGCTCGCCACCCAGACCGACAACGAACTGCCGGTCATCCTGCTGCGCCACCGCGACCAGGCCAAGCTGCGCACCACCGTCGAGGGCCTGCTCAAGACCGTCTCCCCGGCCGGGCGCATCCACACCACCTTCAACCAGATGGTCGCCGCCACCGGCCGGCTCTCCTCGCAGGACCCGAACCTGCAGAACATCCCGGTGCGCACCGAGGAGGGCCGGATGATCCGCCGCGCCTTCGTCGTCGGCGGGGGCTACGAGTCGCTGCTCACCGCCGACTACTCGCAGATCGAGCTGCGGATCATGGCCCACCTCTCCGAGGACGCGGCGCTGATCGAGGCCTTCGCCAGCGGCGAGGACCTGCACACCACCGTCGCCTCCCAGGTCTTCGAGGTGCCGGGCAGCGCCGTCGACGCCGAGATGCGCCGCAAGATCAAGGCGATGTCCTACGGCCTGGCCTACGGCCTCTCCGCGTACGGGCTCTCCCAGCAGCTCGGCATCAAGCCCGCCGAGGCCCAGGGCCTGATGGACACCTACTTCGAGCGGTTCGGCGGCGTGCGCGACTACCTGCACCGGGTCGTCGAGGAGGCCCGGGCCACCGGCTACACCGAGACCCTGCTCGGCCGCCGCCGCTACCTGCCGGACCTCAACAGCGACAACCGCCAGCGCCGCGAGATGGCCGAGCGGATGGCCCTCAACGCCCCGATCCAGGGCTCGGCCGCCGACATCGTCAAGATCGCCATGCTGCGGGTCGACGAGGCGCTGCGCGCGGCCGGGCTGACCTCCCGGATGCTGCTCCAGGTGCACGACGAAATCGTGCTGGAGCTGGCGCCGGGCGAGCGCGAGCCGGTCGAGGCGGTCGTCCGCGAGCAGATGGCCGGCGCCTACCCGCTGCGCGCGCCGCTGGACGTCTCGGTCGGCGTGGGCGCCGACTGGGAGGCCGCCGCGCACTGACGCTCCGTCGGCAGGCCCCGGGCGCAGCCTCGTCGAGGCTGCGCCCGGGGCCTTCTCGGTGTCGGGGAGCGGTCCTACCCTGGCGGGTATGTCTGCCGATGAGGTGCTCCGCCGCGGCCGTGACGGCACCACCGTCGACCTCGTGCTCGAACCGGGCGGGGGCTCCTGGCCCGCCGCCGGGCTCCTGGTGCTGCGCACGCTCGCCGTCCTGCTCGCCGTGGGCGTGGTCTTCCTGCCCGCCGGCGCGCTGCTCGTGGGGGTCGCGGTGATCGTCGGCGCCACCTTCGTGGGTGCGGTGACCGTCTGTGCGGTGCTGTGGGTGTTCGCCGTGCTGGTGCTGTGGCCGTTCGTCGCGGCCGCCGAGCTGCGGTCGGTCCGCCGGGTGCAGTTCGCCCCGGCCCGGGAGCCGACCGAACTGCGCTTCGTCCGGGGTGCCCGCGCCGATGCCTGGGCCCCGATCTCCGGCCTGCGGCGGATCCAGTTGCACGAGAGCGTGGAGGAGCCCTACGAGGACGACCCCGCGCCGGCCGCCCGTACCCTCACCATCACGGTGGTGACCTCGACCGGCGGCGACGGCCCGCGCCGGGCGCCGGACGGCACCGACGTCGACGCACTCCAGCGCTCCTTGAATGACCTGCTCGGCCCGGCCGGGGTCCCCGTCATGCGTCGCACCGAACGAAGCGTCCGCCGCAAGCCCCCCGCCCCCTCCGGCGGCTGGGTCTACGGCGGCTCGGGCTCGGCCAACTCCGGCGGGGGCTTCTCCGGCGGCGGGTGAACCGGGCCGGGGGTCCTCGTCGGCGTTCGGGCGCGGACCGGTCGGGTCCGCGCCCGCCCAGGCGTTCCACCTCCAGTACGACGGCACGGTCTACTACCCGAACCATCGACTCCTGGTACACCCTGGCCCGCACCAGCACCGGCCGCCTCGACGGTGCCCGCGGCAGCGGCTGGATGACCGTCGAGCCGCACTGGGTCAGCCGGCTCTGACCGTCCCGGCCGGGCCGACGTGGCAAGGCGTCGCGTCGGCCCGGCCGGCCCGAAGTTGATCAACCGGTGTCAAAGTGTCAATTTCGTACTACCGTGGGCCCGATGACTACGGAATCCAGGTCGACCGGCCAGACCGCGCTCGTGGCCGAGGCGCCGACGCTCCAGGCCCGCAACTCCGCCGCCTTCTGGACCGCCACCGGCGAGTCCCGGGGGCACAAGGTGATCCGGCACCGCGGATTCGTCGCCGTCGACGGCGACGAGCGTGCGGGCCTGCGGATCCTGGTCCAGGAACCCGACCTCGACCCGGGCGAAGTGGCCGAGTTGAGCGAGCTGACCCGCCGGGCCGCAGGTCCGGTGCTCGTCGAGGACCCCTTCGACGCGACCGACCTGAGCCACCTGGGCCTGCGCACCTGGCAGATGCCGGTCATGCTGCGCCTGCCCGGTCCCGTCGAGGACCCGGCCCTGGACGTGACCCGGGTGCGGCGGCCCGAGGACCTCGGGGCGGCCGAGCGGATCGTGATCGAGGGCTTCGAACTCGACAGATTCGAGCCCCACCGCGCCGGCGAACTCTTCCCGGCGGCGCTGATCGAGCAGCCGGGCGTGGACGTGTTCATCGCCTCGGTCGACGGCGTGCCCGCAGGCGCCGGCGTGAGCGTCGTGGCCGACGGCATCGCCAGCCACTACTGGATCGCCACCTCGTCCGCCTTCCGCTCCCGCGGCGTCGGCCGGGCCGTCATGCTCGGCGCCCTCGCCCACGTGACGGACCTCCCCGCCACCCTCACCGCCTCGAAGCTGGGCCGCCCGCTCTACGAGTCCCTGGGCTACACCGCCGCGTCCCCCGCGACCTGGTGGGCCTCGCCGTCCGGGACGGCGTAGCGGCGGATCCGGGGCCGACCTGCTCTCTCGCCGCGGGGTGCCTCGGGGCGTCGTCGTTCGGGATGCGAAGCTGCTCCGGACGGGACTGAGGAGGGGCGGGGTGCGTGGTGGAGAGTGGTTCGGCTCTCGTGGAGGAAGCCCGGGAGCGGTTGCGCTCGGGGGCGGGGCCGGGCACCGTCTGCGGCGAGCTGGCCGCAGGGGCGGAACGGTGGGAGGAGGCCGCCCGGGCCGTCGGGCTGGCGCTCGGGATCGAACCGGGGCAGCTGCGGCAGCGGCTGGGCATCGAGCCGGACCTCCAGGCCTCGTTCGAGCCCGGTGAGGAGGACCTGTACGGCGAGTTCCTGGAGATGGGCGGTGTGTTCGACGTCCCGAAGCAGCTCGACGAGCGTGAGCAGGAGGTCGAGGAGCATCTGCGGGCGGCGCTGCGCGCCCAGGGAGGCCTCGGGAGCGGCTACTGCCTGAGCCTCCAGCGCGGCTTCGTCAGAGGTGAGTTGGCGCGCAACTTCCGGGCGCTCACGCGGTTCGGCCCGCGGGCCGGCCTGGGGCGGCCCGCGGAGTTCTGGGCAGCCTTGGTCGCCGCCGGTGAGTTCTTCGACCCGGCCGACGGCGATGAGCACGGCACGGTGGCGCAGGCGCTTGCCGAGTGCAGGCGGCGCCTGGCGGACTGCTCCAGGTAGGACCCCGGACCGGGCACGGCGGGGGTGGGGGACGACGTAACGTCTCGCGGCTTCCTCCACGGGGAGACCGTGGAGGAAGCCGCCCCAGACATCGAGACCATGTGCACCGCCCGTTGCCGACGAGGTTTGCAGAGTGATGACCCCCGATCCGGGGGGACCGGGTGATCCTCTACGCCCTGCGAACCCGCCAGCTGGTGCCTTGGCTGCGCGGGAGGTCGGCGGGGCCGACTTTCCGCGTGCGGCCGGATCGGTCGTCGAGGTGACGGGCCCGAAGGGCGGGGCTGCGCAGGAAGTCGGGTGGGTCGACCTCCTGCGCAGTGCTGGTCGCTGAGGGCGGGGTGAGATCGGGAGGCTCGGCACTGACACCAGCCTCGCGCGGGTGTTCAGGTGGCGTGAGCGGCGGCCCGGGTGCGGCGGGCGAGGAGGGCGTAGGTCTCGGCGGGGGTCGCGGCACGGCCGAGGGCTCGGCGGGCGAGGGTGGTGAGGCAGGGCTGTGGCATCGGGGGGCCTTCAGGCGGTGACGAAGGTGGGAACCGGGGCGAGGGTGGGGGCGATCAGGGCCCAGACGAACTTGCCGACGCCGCCCGCGCGGGGGCAGCAGCCCCAGCGCTCGGCGAGTTCGTCGACGAGGAAGAGTCCGCGTCCGTGCTCGTCGTCCGGGGTGGCGGCGTGGAGGGAGGGGCGGCCGCTGCCGGCGTCGTGGACCTCCAGGCGCAGGCGGGAGTTGACGAAGGCGAAGCGGATCTCGATGAGGCGGTCGCTGGGGGCGTTGGAGTGTTGCACGGCATTGGCGAACAGCTCGCCGAGGAGGAGCTCGGCGACGTCGGAGTATCGGTTGCCGGTCGGGAGGGCGGAGAGGTAGGCGCGGAGCAAGTGCCGAGCGAAGGGGGCGGATTCGCTTCGCGAGTCGAGGCGCGCGGCGAACGTTCGGGGCTGGTGGGCCTTGAGCATGGGGGTACCTCGAAAGGGCGGAGAGGGGATTGGCCGCACCACGGCTGGTGATTGGCCGATGACGAACAGTCAACATTTCCGCCCTGTCGTCGGCTATGGTCGAACTGAGCTGGGAAGTTGAAACCCTTGAAACCCGCCTGCAAGAGGGAACTGTCGTGCGAACCGACCGTGCTCCGAACCGCAAGCTCGCCGCGTTGATGGCTGAAGCCGTGTGGGGGAACGGCGAGCTGGCGCGGGCCGTCAATCGGACCGGCACTGAAGCCGGGCAGCGACTCAAGTACGACGCCTCGGCCATCTCCCACTGGCTCGGCGGCACTTCGCCTGTGGCGAAGGCCCTGCCGGTGGTGCTGGAGACGCTGGCGCGGAAGCTCAAGCGGCCGATCACTGCCTTCGAGGCCGGATTCTCCGACAAACCGGCCATCGCCGATCAGTCGACGGATACGGTGTCGGGACTGATCGACTTGGGGAGTGCGGACATGGACCCATCGCGGCGGGGAGTCCTCACGGCAGGTCTGTACTCGGTGGCCCTCGGCATCCCCGGCTGGCCCGACCTGGTCGGCCGGTTCGAGATGTTGCGAACCAACCCGCATATGCGGACCGGTATGGCGGAGGTCCGCTCGGTCATGGCGATGACCGAGCGGATCAGCGATCTGGACGACCAGTTCGGCGGCCGGATGGCCCGCCCGATGGCCGCCTCGTTCCTGGTGAACACCATCGCCCCGTACCTGCAGGCGGAAGCCACCGAGGATGTCCGCAAGGCGATGCTGTCGGCCGCCGCCGACCACTGCTACCTGACCGGCTACATGGCCATGGACGAACGCCATGATGCCCTGGCACAGCGCTACTACATGAAGGCCTTGGAACTGGCAGGGCACGCGGGTGACCACCTCACCTACTGCACCACCCTGCGAGGCATGAGCGTCCAGGCCGTCGATCTCGGCCACGGCAGTGCCGCCATGCGGTTCGCGGACGCCGCCTCAGCGGCCTCCCCGCAGGCCGGCCCTCGGATGCGGGCGTTCCTCGCCGGGCAGCAGGCCCACTCCGCAGCCCAGACCGGCGACAGGGCCGGAGCCCTGTACCAGCTGGGGATAGCGGAAGTCGCGATGGAGCAGGCCGAGTCCAAGGCCAAGGCGTTCGGCTCTTATGACCCGTCCTCCCTGGCGTACCACGAGGCGAAGGTCCGGTGGGAACTCGGAGACAAGACCGGCGCCATCACCGCCATGGAAACGTCCGATCGCCTGCGGTACTCCGTCTACGTCCGTAACCGGGTGCGGATGACCGGCATGCTTGCCGAGTGGAAGCTGCAGGCCGGCCGGCTCGAAGAAGCCTGCGCCGACTGGCATCGAGCACTGGACGACTACCCTGCCGTCCAGTCCGGCCGGGCCGACGACCGCTTCCGGTCAATGATGGCCATGATCAAGCCGTACCAGGGCAACCGGTACGCGCGCGACCTGTACGACCGTGCTCGGCCGATGGCGAAGACGGCCTGACCGGAACCGGGCGCGTTGTCGGAGGCTCCGCCACCCGATCGACGGGTGGCGGAGCCCTTCGTCTCCTACTTCCGGGCGTTGGTGCGCTTTGTCGGCTCTGCCGTCGTCGGGTCCTCGGGCCAGGGGTGGCGGGGGTAGCGGCCTCTGAGCTCTGCGCGGACGGCGCGGTAGCCGTCGCGCCAGAAGGAGGCCAGGTCTCCTGTGACGGCGGCGGGGCGGCCGGCGGGGGAGAGCAACTGCACGGTGAGGGGGACGCGGCCGCCGGCCAGGGCGGGAGCGGCCTTCCAACCGAAGAGTTCCTGCAACTTGACTGCCAACACTGGGCGTTCGGTGGTGTAGTCGACTCGGATCTTCGATCCGCTGGGAACAGTGATGCGTTCGGGGGCGAGTTCGTCCAAGCGGCCTGCCTCGCCGGTGGACCAGGGGAGGAGGCGTTGGAGGGCGGCGGTCGTGTCGATCCTCGCCAGGTCGGCGCGGCGGCGGGCGCGGGAGATTTCGGGCTCCAGCCACTCCTCGGCGCGGTCGAGCAGCGCCGCGTCGCTGACGTCCGGCCAGGGGTCGCCGATGGCGGCGTGGAGGAAGGCCAAACGCTCGCGGAGGTTGGATGGGAACACCAGGAGGGTGCTGATGCCCTCGCGGGTGAGGCCTTCCAGGAGGGCCGCGCGGACGAGGGACCGGTCGGGCTTGGTGAGAGGCTTCTCGGCGAGTTCGATGGCGCCGAGGGAGTCGACCCGGCGGGCGACGACCTCGCTGCGCCGGGTGTCCCAGTGGACTTCGGCGCGGACGGACAGCAGCGGCGCTCCGGCCTGGCGGGCGGTGTCCTCGTCGAGGGCGGCGGCGTGCAGGATCCGCGCCGAGTGCGAGCCGGCCGGGCGGTCGGCGACCGCGACGGCGAGCCAGGGGAGGGAACCCAACACCGTGCCGGGGGCGAGTTCGGCCGCCGTCCCCGAGGCCATCAGGTACGGGCTGCGCTCGCCCGGGGCGGGCCGCTCGACCCGCGCGCGGGCGATGCGTTCGGGGAAGGCGAGGGCGACGACCAGGCCGACGGCGGTGGCGTCGGGCAGTGCGGTGGCGGGTTCGTCGGAGGTGGCGCGTTGCAGACGGCGGACTTCGTCGCGCCAGCGCCCGGCGTAGGGATCACGGGAGTCCTTCACACCGCGCCATACCGCGCCGAGGTCGTCGCCCAGCGCGCGCGGCGGTTCCTCGGAGAGCAGGCCGACGATTTCGGCCGCCCGGCGGGCGCCCACGGCGGGAGCGCCGTCGACGAGCGCCCGCCCCAGCCGGGGGTGCAGACCGGTGCGGGCGAGCCGGGTGCCGCGCTTCGTCGCCCGGCCGTCCGCGTCCACCGCCCCGAGGGCGACCAGCGTCTCCCGGGCCGCGGCCATCGCCCCCGCCGGCGGCCGGTCGGGCAGGGCGAGGCCGGTGGCGTCCGGATCGCCCCAGCAGGCGGCCTGGAGGGCGAACGACGTCAGGTCGGCGAGGGCGATCTCGGGGGTGGGGAAGCGGGCGGCGCGGGCGTCCTCGGCCTCGTGCCAGCAGCGGTAGACGGTGCCGGGGGCCTCGCGGCCTGCGCGGCCGGCGCGCTGGCGGGCGGCGGCCAGCGAGGCGCGGACGGTGACCAGGGCGGCGAGGCCGCGCGCGTGGTCGGTGCGCGGTTCGCGGGCCAGACCGGCGTCCACCACGATCCGCACGCCGGGCACGGTGAGCGAGGACTCGGCGACGGCGGTGGACAGGACGACGCGGCGGGAGGCGGACGGCGCGAGCGCCGCGTCCTGGACGGCCTGCGGGGCGCGGCCGTGCAGTTGGAGCACCTCGGCGGGAGCGCCGGACAGCTGTCCGGCGACGCGGGCGATCTCGCCGACGCCGGGCAGGAAGCAGAGCACGTCCCCCTCCCGCTCGCTCAGAGCCCGCCGCACCACCGCGGCGACGTGGTCGAGCAGCGCGAAGTCCACCCGGGTGCCGTGCGCGGGCCGGACGGCGCGCGGCGGCGGCGCCCACACCACCTCGACCGGGTGCGAGACGCCGTGCGCCTCGACCACCGGCGCGCCGCCGAGGAGGTCGGCCCAGGCGGCGGTGTCGGAGGTGGCGGAGGCGCAGACGATCCGCAGTTCGGGTCGCAGGGCCGCGCGGACGTCGAGCAGGAAGGCGAGCGCGGTGTCGGCGTCCAGGTGGCGTTCGTGGCACTCGTCGAGGACGACGACGTCGACCCCGGGCAGCTCCTGGTCGCGCTGGAGGCGCTGGAGCAGCACGCCGGTGGTGACCACCTCGACCACCGTGCGCGGTCCGGCCCTCCGCTCGCCGCGCACGGTGAGGCCGACCTCCTCGCCGACGGCCGAGCCGAGCAGCCAGGCCATCCGCCGGGCGGCGGCCCGGACGGCGAGCCGGCGGGGCTCGGCGACCAGCACCCGCCGCACGGGGGCGCCGGAGTCGAGCAGCCCGGCCAGGGCCAGCGGCACCAGGGTGGTCTTGCCGGTGCCGGGCGGCGCGGCGAGGACGGCGGTGCCGTGGTCGTCGAGCGCCCGGTGCAGGGCGGGCAGGGCGGTGCGGACGGGCAGCTCGCGCCAGGAGGGGTGCACGCGCGTCAGTCCCGCTCGGTGACGAAGATCGCGGTGCCGGGGATGAGCCGCCCGCGCAGCGGCGACCAGCCGCCCCAGTCCTGCTCGTGCCCCTCCGGCCACTCGGGCTCGACGAGGTCGAGCAGCCGGAAGCCGGCGCCGACGAGTTCGCGGACGCGGTCGCCGAGGGTGCGGTGGTGTTCTACGTAGGTGGCCCGGCCCTGCTCGTCCTGTTCGACGTAGGGGGTGCGGTCGAAGTAGGAGGCGACGGCGGTGAGCCCCTCGACGCCGGGCTCGTCGGGGAAGGCCCAGCGGATCGGGTGGGTGACCGAGAAGACCCAGCGCCCGCCGGGCCGCAGCACCCGGTGGACCTCGCGCATCAGGGCGGTGGTGTCGGCGCTGAACGGGACGGCGCCGTAGGCGGAGCAGGCGAGGTCGAAGGAGGCGTCGGCGAAGGGCAGGACGGCGGCGTCGGCCTGGACGACCGGGACGGGCGCGGTGCCCCGGGCGAGGTCGATCCGCAGCGAGTGCTGGAGCTGGCGGTGCGAGATGTCGAGGGCGACCGGGCGGGCGCCGCGGCCGGCCAGCCAGCGTGAGCACTGGGCGGCGCCGGCGCCGATCTCCAGGACGCTGCGGCCGGCGACCTCGCCGAGCAGCCGGGCGTCCGCCTCGTCGAGGCCCTCGGGGCACCAGGTGAACCGGTCGTCGCCGAGGAACGCGCCGTGTTCGTCCTGGTACTCGTCGGCGTTGCGGTCCCACCAGTGGCGGCTGGCGCGGCTGCTCTCGCCGGTGCCGGCGGAGCGCCTTACCGCGTCGTCGCCGTCCTCGTCAAGATCAATGGGGTCGGGGAGGGGGGTGCCGGTCACGGTGAGAAGGCCCATCGCGTAGGGTGTCGTCTGCGGAAGCGCCGCTGCCGCGAACCGGTCCGAAAGGTCCGGTGTCCCGGCGGTGGCATCCGGGGAAGGTCCTCCCTGCGGCCGCCACCCGTTGAGGTGCGCAATCGGAGGATATGGCCTGTTCCATACCGGGCTCCACCGTCTTGCCGTTTCTGGCGTTGACCGTGCCTGGCCGTCCCCGTATGCTACAAGTTGCGCTGCGGGCCTGCGCGCCTCGGACGGAGCAGGTCGCGCTCGCATCTGTCGAAGACCCCACGGTCGCAAGACGGACGCCGATCTCCCGTTGTCACGGGAATCCCGGTGCTCCGTGTTCTTGGCTGTCCGGCTTTCGGTGGGAGCGATACGGGCCCTCCGCGTGGCATTACCTACGACTTTCATGTCCGTACCGGAGCCCTTTTCCTAATGACGAGCCCCACCGACTCCTCCCTCAGCACCACCCCGCAGGTCGCGCTCAACGACATCGGCGACGCCGAGGCGTTCCTGGCCGCGATTGACGAGACCATCAAGTACTTCAACGATGGCGACATCGTCGAGGGCGTCATCGTGAAGGTCGACCGTGACGAGGTCCTCCTCGACATCGGTTACAAGACCGAGGGCGTCATCCCGTCCCGCGAGCTGTCGATCAAGCACGACGTCGACCCGCACGAGGTCGTCGCCGTCGGCGACAACATCGAGGCCCTGGTTCTCCAGAAGGAGGACAAGGAGGGTCGTCTCATCCTGTCCAAGAAGCGCGCTCAGTACGAGCGTGCCTGGGGCACGATCGAGAAGATCAAGGAAGAGGACGGCATCGTCACCGGTACCGTCATCGAGGTCGTCAAGGGTGGTCTCATCCTCGACATCGGCCTCCGTGGCTTCCTCCCGGCCTCGCTCGTCGAGATGCGTCGCGTCCGCGACCTCCAGCCCTACGTGGGCAAGGAGCTCGAGGCCAAGATCATCGAGCTGGACAAGAACCGCAACAACGTGGTCCTGTCCCGCCGTGCCTGGCTGGAGCAGACCCAGAGCGAGGTCCGCCAGACCTTCCTCACCACCCTGCAGAAGGGCCAGGTGCGCTCCGGCGTCGTCTCCTCGATCGTCAACTTCGGTGCCTTCGTGGACCTGGGCGGCGTCGACGGCCTGGTGCACGTCTCCGAGCTGTCCTGGAAGCACATCGACCACCCGTCCGAGGTCGTCGAGGTCGGCCAGGAGGTCACCGTCGAGGTTCTCGACGTTGACATGGACCGCGAGCGCGTCTCCCTGTCGCTGAAGGCGACCCAGGAGGACCCGTGGCAGCAGTTCGCCCGTACCCACCAGATCGGCCAGGTCGTTCCGGGTAAGGTCACCAAGCTGGTTCCGTTCGGTGCGTTCGTCCGCGTGGACGAGGGCATCGAGGGCCTGGTCCACATCTCCGAGCTGGCCGAGCGCCACGTCGAGATCCCGGAGCAGGTCGTCCAGGTCGGCGACGAGATCTTCGTCAAGGTCATCGACATCGACCTCGAGCGTCGTCGCATCAGCCTCTCGCTGAAGCAGGCCAACGAGGCGCTGGGTGCCAACCCGGCCGAGGTCGAGTTCGACCCGACCCTGTACGGCATGGCCGCGTCCTACGACGACCAGGGCAACTACATCTACCCGGAGGGCTTCGACCCCGAGGCCAACGACTGGCTGGCGGGCTACGAGAAGCAGCGTGAGGAGTGGGAGCGGCAGTACGCCGAGGCCCAGTCCCGCTTCGAGCAGCACCAGGCCCAGGTCATCAAGAGCCGCGAGGCCGACGCGGAGGCCGCTGCCGAGGGTGGCGACGCCGTCGCCGCCGCGGCCGGTGGCTCCTACTCGTCCAGCAGCGACGAGGGCTCCGGCGCCCTGGCCTCGGACGAGGCCCTGGCCGCCCTGCGCGAGAAGCTGGCCGGCGGCCAGAGCTGAGGCTCTGCCCCGCTGGTGCGTGACTAGCGCATAGCGTCACCGATGAACCCCGCTCGGTTTCCGAGCGGGGTTCATTGTTTTTCGACCTTCATTATGTGTTTCTTATGTGTTCGTCGGGTGGGGGATTTTTGTGATGAGGGGCTCATTGCCTGCCTATGGGTGATTCGGGAATTCACGCCTACCTTGGGATGAGTTGCCCGATGGGCCGCTCACTCGGCCCCGCACGCTAGGCACCCCCCGCACATGAGCCGTCGCTCCGCCGTGTCATCTGCCGCCCCCCACCCGTCCGCCGAACCGCAGGTCGGCGGGCGCCTCGCCGCCCTCGGCCGGTTCTGCTACCGGCAGCGCCGCTGGGTGCTCGGCTTCTGGGCGGTCGTGCTGGTGATAGGCGTGCTCATCGGCGGGCGGGTCTTCGAGGGCTCGGTGGCCGGCGCATCCTCCGCCGCCTCCGAGGCGGACCGCGGCAGCGCCGTCGTCACCGCGGCCGACCCGGCCAAGGGCACCGTCACCGCCGTGGTGGACGGCCGGCCGGTGGACGACGCCGCCGTCCGGGACGCCGTCACCCGCGCCACCGCCGAGATCGCGGCCCTCCCCGGGGTCTCCTCGGCCGCCGACGCCTACGGCCCCGGCCCGGGCGCGGCCGCGCTCCGCTCGGCCGACGGCACCGCGAGCCTGGTCTCGGTGCGGATGTCCGACACCAGCACCTCCGCCCAGACCACCGCCGTGACCCAGCGACTTTCCGCCATTTCCGGCGAGGTCGGCGAGGCCGGCGCGAAGGTGACCGTCGGCGGGGACCTGGTGCTCCAGGACGAGGTCAAGAAGCAGACCGAGAAGGACACCCGCTTCGGCGAGATGGTCACCCTGCCGCTCACCCTGATCGTCATGGTGCTGGTCTTCGGCGGCCTGGCCGCCGCGAGCCTGCCGGTGATCGGCGCCGTCGCCTCGGTCGGCGGCGCGCTGCTGGCCATGTTCGGCTTCAGCCGGATCATGGACATCGACACCAGCGTGCTGCCGATCGCCACCGTGCTGGGCCTCGGCCTGTCGATCGACTACGCGCTGCTCATGGTGAACCGTTTCCGCGAGGAACGCGGCCACGGCGCCCCGATCGCCGCCGCGGTCGAGCGGACCGCCGCCACCGCCGGGCGCACCGTCGCCTTCTCCGGGCTGACCGTCGCCGTCGCGCTCTCCGGCCTGTTCGTCTTCACCAGCCCGGTGCTCGCCGCCGTCTCCGCGGCCGGGGTCAGCGTCGTGGTGATCGCGGTCGCCGCCGCGCTCACCCTCGTCCCCGCCCTGCTCGGCTTCGCCGGCGGCCGGATCAAGACGCCCACCGCGCCCGTCCCCGACGAGGGCTTCTTCAGCCGGACCGTGCGCCGGGTCGGCAAGCGGGCGGTGCCCGTGGCGCTGGTCTGCACCGCGCTGCTGATGGCGGCCGGCGCACCGTTCCTGCACGCCGAGATGCGCAACTCCGGCGCCTCCGTGCTGCCCGCCTCCTCGGCCGGCCGGCAGGTCGCCGAGACGATCGACCAGCGCTTCCCGCAGGCCTCGGCGGCCCCGATCACGGTCGTCGTGGAGAGCGGCGCCACCGTCGCCCAGGCGTACGCGGACGACGTGGTGGCCAAGCTGCCCGGTGTCAGCGGCGTGCGCGCCGTCACCCCGGTGAGCGACACCGTCTCCACCATCGACGTCCTGGTGCACGGCGACCCGCAGGGCGGGCAGGCCAAGCAGGTGGTCAAGGAGCTGCGCGCGGACCGCGGCGGGCTCACCACCGAGGTGACCGGCGGCGCGGCCTCGGTGGTCGACTTCCAGGACGAACTGCTCACCCGGGGGCCGATCGCGCTCGGCCTGGTCGCCCTCGGCACGCTGATCCTGCTCTTCCTGATGACCGGCTCGGTGGTGATGCCGGTCAAGGCCCTGCTGATGAACCTGCTCTCGCTGGGCGCCTCGCTGGGCGCGCTCACCCTGGTCTTCCAGGACGGCTGGTTCAGCGGACTGCTCGGCTTCAGTCCGACCGGCGGCCTGGAGACCTTCATCCCGGTGCTGGTGTTCGCCTTCGCCTTCGGCTTGTCGATGGACTACGAGGTGTTCCTGCTCGCCCGGATCAAGGAGCTGCGGGACAAGGGCCACAGCTGCACCCGGGCGGTGGAGCTGGGCGTCCAGCGCAGCGGGAAGATCATCACCTCGGCGGCGCTGCTGATGGTGATCGTCTTCGCCGGCTTCGCCCTCGGCGACATGCTGATGGTGAAACAGATGGGCATCGCGCTGGCCGTCGCCGTGGCGGTCGACGCCACCCTGGTGCGCTGCCTGCTGGTGCCCGCCGCGATGAGCCTGTTCGGCGAGTTCAACTGGTGGGCGCCGGCCCCGCTGCGCCGGCTGCACGACCGGTTCGGGCTCAGCGAGCACGTCGAGCTGCCTGAGATCGAGCCGGCGGTGCTGCCGGCCCAGCGGCCCGCCGCTCCGAAGGAGCTGGCCGCCACCGCGCCGTAGGGCGGGTCCCGGTGGCGCGGTCCCGGTGGCACGGACCCGGCGCGGACCCGGGCTGATCCACCGGGCCTGCCCGGTCGGTTCGGGAGTACCGTGCCAGGCATGCGGATCACCAAGTTCGGACATGCCTGCGTACGCCTGGAGCACGCGGGGACGACCGTCGTCGTCGACCCCGGGATGTTCACCGATCCCGCCGCCCTGGCGGGCGCGGACGCCGTCCTGATCACCCACGAGCACGCCGACCACTTCGACGAGGCTCCGCTGCGGGCCGCGTTGGAGGCCGACCCCGCGCTGCGGGTGTGGACCAATCCGGACGTCGCCCGGACGCTGGCGGGCGTGGGCCGGCGGGTGACCGCGGTCGGCGAGGACGACGCCTTCGACCTCGGCGGGATCGGCGTCACGGTGCACGGCGAGTGGCACGCGGTGATCCACCCGGACATCCCGCGGGTGCGCAACATCGGGTTCCTCTTCGACGGGCGGCTCTTCCACCCCGGCGACGCGCTGACCGTCCCGCCGGGGCCGGTGGACACCCTGCTGCTGCCGATCGCCGCGCCGTGGACCAAGGTCGGCGAGCTGGTCGACTACGTCCGCGAGGCCGGGCCGCGGCAGACCGTCCCGGTGCACGACGCGGTGCTCAGCCCGGTCGGCCTCGCCGTGCACACCCGCCTGGTCGGCCCCGGCGGCCCGGGCACCGGCGCGGAGCTGCGCACCCTGGGCCCGGGCGAGAGCCTCGACCTGGGGTGACCGTACGGTGGGGCCGTTGTCGGCCGCCGGCCAGTTTGGGTGGGGGGACCACCACCGCCCGGGGCCCGGCGCCCGGCGGAAGATAGGTCAGACGGGCGGCCACGGCGCCGGGAAGAGCGAGGTGTCGCGGGTGGGCGCGGGCCCCCGCG